>CBDINS010000001.1:0-144777 GCA_963664215.2 Candidatus Poribacteria bacterium | reverse complement strand
AAAACCGATCGAGACGGAGATTGCCGGGGTACAGACCGATCGCGCCCACATGGAAAAACAGATACGAGATTTAGGAGATCAGATTGAGAGTTTTCAAAGAGAGATCAACAGGTGTGAAACTGAACTGGAGGAGCTCGTGAAACGGCGGCGCAAAAAGTTTGTAGATATAAAAAAGTTGGAAGCACAAGCCCACGAATTTATAGCAGGCTGGTGTCGATATATCTCACAACGCAAAACCGAAGAATCACCAAATGAGATTGCCACTCAAATCTCTGATATCCAGCAGTTAGCCCAAAGTATGCTTGACTCCTATATAAGATCACTTCAGAATACTTAAGGAACTCTATGAAAAAAACGAATGTTCTCGTGAGTCTCTTCTCTCTCTCCTTTTTACTCCTCGTGTCTATCGGTGTATCCGATGCCAAACCCATCAATATCGTTATCATTCTTGACACATCGAATCGTGTCTCTGAAGAGAAGCATCCGGGACAAATTGAACGGGATAAGGAAATTATAGCAGAAATCGTTACCGAGTTTGAAAACGCCGTGAAGAAACATATCGATGCTTCTGAGTATCTTCGATTTAGTGACCGTCTCACGCTGGCAATCCCTACCCAACCAGGGGTTCGTCCCGTGCAGCGACAGGTTCTGAGAAAACTCACAATTGTGGATCGCAGTCAAGAGCATACAAGCCTTGCGGGAATCATTAAGTATCTCGAGAAACGAAAACAGGTGTTTCTCGAGGCACTTAATGCCTTATACACGTTCGTTGGACAGCACAGACAGACGGGTGCCGACATTTGGGAGTGGTTTAAATATGAAGCGGAGAGTTACTTCTTAGAAAGCCATCGGAATATTGTCGTCTGTATTTCGGATGGCTATCTCAATTTCGATAAGAACATTGAAGCCAGGCGGATCCCCCGCACTTACATGCACGTCAGCAAGCTACGCGACGATCCTGAATGGGAACAGAAAATTCAGGGGGGGGAAGGTTTATTACCGATCGGAAAGGATTTCGGCCACTACAACATTGATTTCCTGATGAGCGAGATACAACTCCTAACGGATAAGAACGGCGTTCCTTACCAAAAAGACTTCCAGATCATCGTGCATTATTGGGACACCTGGCTTCGTGCAATGAATATACAGTCTACAGATTTTGGGAAGGTCGGGCATCCTGTAGGGCAGAAGATAAAAAACTTAATAGAAACAAACTGAACGATGCGCGTTCTTGGATTCTATCCAGTCATCCGAGTTTGATGATCTCCACAGTCGTCTCGTTGTCGCAGAGGGCGAGTTCCAAGAAGAGGGTTTCGTCGGGTGTGGATTTGAGTTCAGCTCCTAAATCGGTTCTGTCAGGTTCAGAAGATTCGGATTTCGGTGTCATCGAGGAGACTTGTGCCTTTCATAGTTTTTAGTTGTCAACTGTCGGTATAAGTTGCTACGCAATTCTTTCAAGGGTCAGCAGTCGGTGGTCAATGATTGTCTGAACTGTGTCAAGATTGATAGAATTGAAAGCTGCTAGGTTTGGAAACCTTGCCAGCAGGGAAAGGGAAGGATAGGTGTCTGAACTGTGATTTTTGTGGTTGGGGAACGTGCGATGAATCACACGACTACAAACGCGTCGGGGTTGAAAACCTCGTCCACAAAGGAGATTTCCCCACAAACTCGAAACAATAGCCCACCTATAACATTTCTTACTGTTACCCACAAGTTTTTTTGTGGTGTATGTCGCTGGGGGTTCTAAGAGGTATAGTTCTCTCCAGGTTCGTTAAAAAGTGCGAAAGTGTTGGAAATATCCGTTAACCGTTGCCACCCTCGTCATAAGACGGTCACTCCGGGGGGACCATCAGATGGACGTCCCAAGAACCCACCGAGTTTGGCGATCCAAAGCACGACTTGGGCAACGGTGGGAGGGGTCTTGGGGAAAGTGCGGGTCTTGTGGGTCAGGGCATAAAGGGCTCTCCACTCATTTTCCGTCACCACTTGCGTGCAATCAGCCTCTGGGAGGTGTCGGTTGAGGAGCGTCATCCAGTAGAGTCGCCACGCAATGACACTCAGTAAAGCGATATAGCGCAGGAGGCGGTCTTTGGTTTGGAATCGGGCTTGCTCGACCTTGGTCCCGGATTTCAGGACTTTGAAATAAACCTCAATGTGCCAGCGCTGGGTGTACCACTCGATGCGCTGGAGTGCTTCAGAGAAGTTGGAAACTTCTACGTTCGTCAGCAGTAGCCAGTTCAGAGGTGTTATGTCATCGGGAGGGTTGGGTTCTATGACCCATACGAGAGAGATCGGGACAGGGGGACCAGTTTTTCGTCTCGGGCCGTTGTTGACAACGGTGCGGGAGACAGAGCGTCGTCTGGGTAAAACGCACTTGTAGATGTGCCTGACGCGCAGGCTGTTGCGGACGCGCGGGGACATCAAGCGTGAACTCACCGGACCAGGGGCGCACGCCTCACCAAATCCTTCAGAGTCTCGTAGGTATCTTCACTCCGGCGGTTTTGTCCCGAACGTATCACAAAAGGATGCTCTTTTGCTTCAACGAAAAACTCATAAATATCGGCTTCACGGTCACAGATCGTGATCACTTCAACACCTTCTGGGGTGCGGGTATGCGTCTGTGAAAGCGCTTGAATCCATTTGTAGCTTTCTTTTTCTGCGAGGGGTTTGGTTTTATACGCGCCCTTATCAGACGCATCCCGAACCCACACTTTATCCGTCAGACACCCAAGGGGCAGTCCATTTAGAACTGATCCAAAATGTTACCAATCGGTTAGCGAATAGCTCTTTTCTCTTGAAAGGATGGATGGTTATCTCCACCGCGGCAGTGCTGGGTTTTGCTACAAAATTTTCCAATCCTATCTACGTCTGGTTGGCTGCGATCCCCACGATCTTTTTCTGGATGTTAGACGGTTTCTATCTCAACCAGGAACGCCTTTTCCGTCGGTTATACGATGCTGTTAGAAAAACAGATGAAGATAAAATAGACTTCTCCATGGACACCCTTCCATTTAAGCAGAATGGAGACTGGTTCAGAGCCATTTTTTTAAAGACCCTTCTGTCTTTTTATTTCCCAATCTTACTTATCGTTGGGATAATCTTTGTTTGGCAATTGACCTGAAATTAGTCGTATGCTCCAACGTAAAATAGACCGACAGCATACCGTTTTAACACTAAGGGCGTTATACCTACCGGCCCCGATAACGCCCCTCATGATTTTTGAACCGGACATCACATGCTGGTGATTAAAAAAGACTATTCCGTATCAGCATTTTCCGAGTTGCTGTGAAATCGCCAGCGGTAATCGTATAGAAATAGACACCACTTGCAACACGTTCGCCGTGGGAATTCCGACCATCCGAATATGCTGCACGGCTCCGACTGCTCTAATACCCGCAGACAGATGCCCCAAGGGAGAAAGTCGTCAAACGTGCTTGAGAGTTAGGATGAGAACCGCTTCCAATAAGTTGATTTCTCGATGGCTGGGGTCTCTTAAAACATGTTTGCCGTTATCTCTAAAATAAATTCCCATGCGTCAGAAAGTTTGTCTATCAGATAATGGAACCCCAGTCTTTTTAGCCAGTCTTCAAAGCCTGATTTACTAACCTCCTCACCAGCTTCTATTTTTCCCTCCATCTCTGCGAGATATTGCCGAAGTCGTTTAATATCCTCTTGCGTTAGGTTATTTTTAGCCATTTGCTTATTCCTATGAGTTTGAGATTTTGACTTTAATTACTGAGTGAATTTCTCAAGTAACTGAGTGAATTTCTCAAGTAATTGAATCAAGGATTTTACGAGTCGAATACGAAATGTGGCTTTCGGGACCGAGGAGTCATGTAAGTTTTCAGGGTTCGATTCAAAATTAGCGGGAACAAAGTCAAGTGAATTAAAGTTTTTTAGTCCTTGAAAAATCCATGCTCTGTCGGCTGGTGCTGCTTCTAATATACCCAAAAATAGTTCGTCTAAATTGTAACCCCGGACGTTTGAATATGGAATCAACTTTACTTCTCGACCAAAAATAGTGCTGAACTTTTCAGTTCTATCTGCGACAATCTCTTTGATATTCGTTTCTTGTTCCGAGGAGGGAATCGGTAAGTCTTCGTGCCAGTTCATAGGTGCGACTAAATCAACTTGGCAGAGACCGAAAACTATTTTGTCAAAAAGCGACTTAAATTCGAGCAGATACCTTTCATCAAGTGCGATGGCTCTGTTCGATGCTGCCATAATCCACAAGATAACATCGCAGGTAGGTAGCACCTCTTTGTACATTTCTATGTATTCTTCGTCTTTGCGAAGATCCTCCCCTAAACCGGGTGCGTCGTATACTCGGAGTCTCGTTTTTTCGGGAGTACCACTTTCGGATTTTACTGTTAGCGATAAATCAACTTCTTCAAACTCCTTTGTCCCTGCAACAGTATGGCTGACAATCAAATGTGTCTTGAAGAGCGTATTTATAGTAGATGATTTTCCGACACCAGAAACTCCGACTAATCCAATAGTCGGTGGATTTTCAAGCAGTTCATTACGAATTGCCTTACGGATTGCTCTCTTTTCTTTACGTGTAAGATTCTGTTCTGAATTTTTCATCTGATGTTGTCCTTTGTGGTTGAAGAACAGGCACAAGACCTGTCCTACAAAGTGGAAAATAGTTATTAGTTTTCAGTTGTCTGAAAGCGGATAGAGGATGTAAGACATCGATGGGCTACTCCAGCAATGTTTGATACTTTCCTTGATTTTGTTCCTGCCTTTAACGCTCTTGACGGTAGAAATCGGAACCGTCATACGGAAATGTTCGACGCATTCTCTGTTTTCCAATATCCATTTCATAAATAATACCTCTCTTATAAAAATAGGTGTCTCCATACGGGACTCTTGTAAAAGCAAGGACTTTACACTCCATCAATTTTTCTCTATAGATGATCGAGGTGAATGACAAAAATCCTCGCGTATAGAGCCTTATTTGGGAATAGCAATACAAAGGTTGCCATCATAATATATCAAGAGCACAGTAGAACTGCCTGACCTGTCGGGGATTTCTTGTACAATTGTTGAGTTAGTTGAGTGGTCTTCAATAGAGAAATTTCCGTGATAACCCGGAATATTAAGAATGATACGATACCCGTTTCCTGTTGCGCTCACACTATATCCGTTCCTGCGTAACCAGTTGAGCGATTCACTATGGGACAATAGAGTATGCGTCTCTGCGTAGAGGTTGTTAAGGATAGGTGCTTTCGGAGGTTTATGCGTCTCTGCGTAGAGGTTGTTAAGGATAGGCGCTTTCGGAGGTTCTGGTAGCGGCCATTGCCTTGCAATAATCCGGCGTTTGCCGGTGTGATCAGTTGTTATGATGATACCTATAAAAGAGGGATCTATCACAAGATGTTGCTCCATAAAACCAATCTTATCTGGGAGCGATATTTTTCCGCTGTGTTCTTCTAGCCAGAGCCGTGACTCTGTGGCATCTAAAACTGTACGACCGATCCTCTTCTGTAGATTAACCCAGTCTACCCACTGCTGCGTTGGGGACACCTGCTGCTGCGTTGGGGAAGTGGTGGGAAGTGGTGGAGGGGATTGGTTATTACAGGCAAGGCTTCCAATGCTTATGAGGATAGCGAAGATCATCAAAAATGTAGTTCTTTCAAATGTGTATTTCATAGCACATCCTTTCGTCTTGTGACGTTACTAACTTACGATATGCAAAGCGAAAAAACATAAAGTCGCGTGTAATTCATGCATTTACGCTCTTCTATAAAGCAGGACTTTTGCTGTCCCTGCTTCTACATGCTTAGTCAGACTCATGAAAATTTCCCCTTTAGTTTTTAACAGGGTAGTCAAGGGCAAATGCCAACTCGTGTCAATCTAACGCAGCAACTCAGTTATAAAGACTGCAATTTTGAGTGCATTTCGTGCAAAATCTGAAAAAAATGCAAAAAAAAGGATTTTCCATAGAAAATCCCTTTCGCTGTTTTATGAATGATCCGATGTAGGTGCGAAATTAACAGAACTGTAAAAACGTTAAGTTCGCAAAACGAACCCCCATATCCACTATGTTCGTAGGCAGTTTGAAAAACTGTAAGATTGAGGGAATTAACATGGAGTTAATTTGAAGAGGTTGTCGGTAATGCATGGGAGACCAGCACAGGACGGGTTTTTCCTACTGGTGTTGGGAGTTTCCATCAGCAACGGCATCTTGCACCGCGGCGTAAAGGTGCTGCAACGACTGAAAGTACTCCATCTCAGCGCGTTTGATTCCGTTCGGATCGCGACTGGCGCGGGCGTTGCGGAGTTTCCGAAACTGTCGCGTCAGTTCGCGATTGGCATTCTCTAAGATTCTATAGTGTAATTCGGACAGCATGTTTTAGCGTTAAATACCTTCGTCAATTAACGAAGCCCTGCCCAACCTAACAACTTATTTCGACAAAGACAGGCACACCCGAATAGGAAACCGTGGGACAAGTTAAAAAACTTACGAGGATGCCCTGTAACGCGTTTCTGAGGGATGCCCTGTGGTGTATAACTCTCAGGCTATCGGAGGTTTATCGTTACGCTGAAAGAAACCGTTCAATGCGTCTTCTAATATCTCTTGGGTGGTCATCCCCTTCTCAATCCCGATATATTTCATCTGCCGGTAGACAGCTTCATCAAAATAGCCACCGATATGTTTTTTATTCTTGCGTGAAGGCGCGATTTTCTTTTCATCAACTGGCGCAGATTCAACGACTTCCAGTTGGGGTTTCCGGAGCTGCTCGTTCTTTTGGAAAACTTCTGTCAGATTCGCTTTCTTTGCTGCCATATTAGACTCCCATCTCATTCGCGATGTATGTGTAAAGTGCACTGATTTCGTTGCTGGCTTTACTTTTCGGTTCAAACTCTTGGACAGTGAGTCCCGCGTTATAGGCATGGACAAATCCGATGCGATGTCCGATCTCGCAGGGTGCGCATGGGACATCATATATCTCTACAGCTTGTCGCGCCTGTTCAGTGAGATCGCCGCGGGGTGGCACGGCGTTGAAAACGATGTGTGCCGGCACTCTGGCGAGTTGCGCGACATCAATCGTTGAGCCGATCGCTTGTAGATCGAGGAGTGAGGGTCTACAAGGCATTAACGCCATATCGGAAGCGCGCGCCGCTTCAAGGGCTGCGACTTCGGTATGCGGTGCGGTATCCAGTATAGCGAGGGTCGCGCCGTTGTCTTCTGCGAGTTTCAGGATGTGTTGTAAGCGTTCCGAGTTTGTGGAAATGACTGCGGGTGTGTCGCCATCGCGGTTGTCGCGCCATTTCGCAGCGGAAGATTGTGGATCGAGGTCAATCAAGGCGGTCGTGTGTCCGGAACGTTCTGCGGCGACCGACAGATGCGTGGCGAGAGTGGTCTTGCCGGTCCCGCCTTTCCTACTTAAAATCGCTAATGTTTTCATTTTTATCTCCGTATGTGCAAGGTTGCAAGTGTGCACGTCTGCACGGTTTCAAGTGTGCAGGTGTGATGTTCTGCACACAGAGATAAAAACGTTGGATTTGGGAGTTGGTTTCAGGTTGACCTCGGAACCTTAAAATAATTTTTTCACTCGAAACGCAAATTTGACATTTTTTCAGATTTCCTCACACCGTTTGTCTGAACTGATTTTATCTGTTGCTATCCAGCTCCTGAATTTGTTGCTCCAATTGAACCTTGAGAGCCTCATTGCCCTGCTGTTCTGCAAATTCCATTGCGATTTGGAAATCTACCTCCGCGCCCTTGATGTCACCTATCAGTACTTTGGTAATACCTCGAATTTTGTAGGCTTCAGCGAAATCAGGTTTCAACCCGATCGCCCGATTATAGTCCGAAAGAGCAGACGCAAAATCACCCAGTCCCCCTTTCGCATTACCCCGACCGTAATAGGCTTCAACGAAATCAGGTTTCAACCGGACCGCCTGATCATAGTCCGAAAGAGCAGACGCAAAATCACCCAGTTTCACCTTCGTATTACCCCGATTGTTGTAGGCTACAGCAGCATCAGGTTTCAATTGGAGCACCTGATTAAAATCCTTAAGGGCAGCGGCAAAATCACCCAGTTCCACTTTCGTATCACCCCGATTGTTGTAGGCTTCAGCATAATCAGGTTTCAACTGGATTGCCTGATCATAGTCCGAAAGAGCAGACGCAAAATCACCCAGTTTCCGGTTCGTATCACCCCGATTATAATAGGCTTCAGCATAATCAGGTTTCAACCCGATCGCCTGATCATAGTCCGAAAGAGCAGACGCAAAATCACCCAGTTCCGCTTTTATAACACCCCGATTGCTGTAGGCATCAGCATAATCAGGTTTCAACTGGAGCACCTGATTAAAATCCTTAAGGGCAGCGGTAAAATCACCCAGTTTTCGGTTCGTAACACCCCGATTGTTGTAGGCTTCAGTGAAATCAGGTTTCAACTGGATCGCCTGAGTATAGTCCGAAAGAGCAGCGGCATATTCACCCAGCTCCGCTTTCGTAACACCCCGATTGTAATAGGCTTCAGCATAATCAGGTTTCAACCCGATCGCCTGATCATAGTCCGAAAGAGCAGACGCAAAATCACCCAGTTTCCGGTTCGTATCACCCCGATTGTAATAGACTTCAGCATAATCAGGTTTCAACTGGATTGCCTGAGTATAGTCCGAAAGAGCAGACGCAAAATCACCCAGTTCCGCTTTCATAACACCCCGATTGTTGTAGGCATCAGCATCATCAGGTTTCAACTGGAGCACCTGATTAAAATCCTTAAGGGCAGCGGCAAAATCACCCAGTTCCACTTTCGTAGCACCCCGATTGTTGTAGGCTTCAGCGAAATCAGACTTTAGGCCAATACTCCTGTCATAAGCGGAGAGTGCTTTCTCTAACTCATCTTGCTTGCCATGAAGATAGCCAACAGAAAACCATGAACGGGCAGCAAGATCGTTATCAATTCCTTCTACAATATTAGCAAGGGATTGCCATCTTTCAATAGCTTCTGCAATTTTTCCACTGCTCTGTAACTCGAGGGATTCAGCTATAATTTTCTCCTCAAGCGATGAATCTGGATTTTGTTGAACCTCTTGAAAAGTTTTTCGCACTGTCTCAGCGTTTTCAGGGCTATCCACATATTCACTGGTCACTTCAGACAGAATTTCACTCACTTCTGTCTGATCGGCCTTGATCATCTCCAGGATTTTTTTTCCTTCCTCAGCCTGTTTCTGCGCTTCGTCAGCCTGTTTCTGCGCTTCGCTAACCAGTTGTTCTCCTTGGAATTTAAGATTCTGATAGGCAAAAATACCAACAATAATACCTACGACCGGGCCTACAAAGGCCAAAATAGTAATAATTATACTGATAAGACGGAGCCACCAATTAATAGAATTCGACCGGTCATTTAGATACTTGTCCGTTAACTCGCCGAATTGTTTCTGAATCAGATCCTCAATTTTGGAATCAAGTTCAGTAGTTTCATTTAGAGTGCCTGTTTCCTCGTCCGTAGTAGATTCGGTTGGCTGTCCAGATGCTTCCGTTCGCTTATCTTTCATTTTATACCTCCATTTCATCACGCATAGATAACCTTCTCATCAAGTACCTTCAACAATTCCATAACTGTTAAGGTCTACAAACAGAGCACGGAGAATACCCTTGCTTTGCTCTTTCTATGGAGATAGGTATCTTGCTGTACCTTAGATACCGGCAACTACCGCGGTGATACTTCGCCCCTGTTCGCGTGATATAGACGGTTTTTGTGTCAGGGACTTCTTCAGGTTGAACTTGCTGCTGTCTCCCAACGCCCGCGCTCCAGAGACCTCTGCCTGCATTCTGTGCTTGTTCCCCGTAATATTGGAAAAGTGTCTTATGTTTGAATGGTAAGGTTGTATAAACTTTCCCATAACCCTGACGAACGATCTCAAGATTTACGAACAACCCGTCGGGGGCGCGATAGAGATAGGCGAGGAGTCTACCGTATCTATCCGTCCTGCTGGTGTCAAAGCGGAGATATACGGATTCACCGAGCAGTAGGTTCTGAGTGAATGCCGAGGCTTCTTTGCCGAATGCCTCAACAGGTTTTTGCGGATGGACTGTCTCTGGAGTGTCAACACCGATGAGCACAACACTTGTGGGTTTGCCATCGTATCGGATCTCGACTGTGTCCCCGTCAATGATTCTCGTCACTTGGTAGGTAGTGTCTCCCAAGAAAACTTCAGTAGGGTAGGACATCAAAGATGTCCGTGTTCCTGCACTCGTAGAGGGATCAATACGTGGTACCGTTTGATTGATATTTAGACGCGTCCGGGATCTACCGCTGTTGTGATAGTGGTACTCACCGGTTTTTCGGTTGTAATGCCCTCCGTTAGCATCTGTGCGTCCGGAGTGCGTGTGTGCCGAATCGTAAAACAGTACACCGGAAACCAGCATCAAACTGAAGACAATGAGGATTTTTCTCAGCATAATCTTCTCCTTTATGAACGAAATATGATACTGTTCTTAAAGACTCTCTTTTCAAGCGGAATTCGTGCATAATGTAAAAAAAATGAAATTTATTTTTCAGAGAATGCACGAAATGCACTCAAAAGTGGAGTCTTTCAAGAGACAGAAAGGAAACATAAGAAGTGCCTGATTTTCCAAAAACGTTGGATCCACTCTATCTCTTTACGATTATTTAACCGGTATCTCAAATAAAGAAAGGAAAAGATGAATGCACTTGGTTGACGATATTCGTCAACTCATAGTAAATAGCCTTGATCGGGGATCGGAGTCCGATAATCAGATGGGATGATGGAATATCGCTCGGCCGCTGGCAAGGAGAGTTGCTGAGGAAGTCAATGACATAACCGGTAACCGGATTCCGGACAGTTTTATTCGCGCGGTGCTGGGGAACAATACTTCGATAAACCTACAGGATCAAGACGAGAGCGAGGAAGACTATGAGAATTTCTTCTGTTCAGAATTTGTTGCGGGGGCCCTCATCGCGGGCGGAGTGATTGGCGAGATCGATCCCGAACAAGTTACGCCTATTGACCTGTGCCGATTTCATATCTATAACGATGATTATACGCAGTTTAAAGGGGAGACGGCACGGATTCGCGGGTTTAATTGTGTGGACCCTTCAAAGTAGGTCTCTGCACAAAGCGCTTGAGAGGTCAAGTAGATTGCAGAGGTGCGCGTCTGCACGGGTGCAGGTGTGCACACTTGCACGTCTGCGCGGGGTTAGGTGGGTTTTCCAGGTTGCGGGTCTTCACACAATTGGGAGGCTATCCCTTGCTGAGTGCATCTTCGATCGCTGCGTTGAGGCGTTGGACTGCTTGGAAGTATTCCATTGCGGCATGCTTGATGCGCTGTGTATCGCGACTGGCGCGGGCGTTGCGGAGTTTCTCAAAACGCATCGCTAACTCGCGATTGGCGTTCTCCAAGTTTTTAAAGTGTAGTTCGGAGATCATGTTTTCCTTTCGGCGTTAATTCCTGCAATGGAATATCTACGGTTTTCTCAATGCAACTTCAACCAAATCCCTCTGAGGTTCGCCCAAAATGCTACCTCTGCAATTCACCGGGAGCCAGAGTGTACCCCCCATATCTATCTTTAATTGGAAATGCCCCCAAATCGATTTCCAAAATTTCAATCCGAAGCCGTCTACAACCTGCTGACTTGCGCGGACCTCCTCCGTATCATTCAAAGCGGCTTCAAATGCACTCGCCGAGAATCCAAGGTATTTCGACAGACTGTCATGGTCTACTTCATAAGAAGCTTGCTTCTCATAGTGCACAGAAACAGAAGGCGGGTCCTCGAAAAGAGACTTATACTCGACAGGTTCCCAATCGAAATTAGCATCTGTATGTGCCATCAGTCTCTTTTGTAAAGTCTTCATGTCTCCTGTTTCATCTAATCCAATAACATCCGGGAAACAATCAATAATAAGACTATCTCCTAAATTCCAATTACTTGGCATCTTATCAAAACTCCTATAGGGTAAATGAATTTAAGCATGAGGTTCTCCGCAGTCCTTAGTCGACAGGTTGCCGCCATATTACGCGGCCGCGGCGGAGATCGTAGGGGCTGAGTTCGACGGTGACTTCATCACCCGCGCAGAGGAAAATCCGGTTTCTGCGCATGTTCCCGCAGAGATAGGCGTTGACTTCGTGGTTCTCGTTGTCTTGCAGGTGGCATCGGAACGTCCCGCCTTTGAGGACTTGGGTGATGACGGCGCGTTGATAGAGTCTCATGGGGTTCCTCGGTGTAGGCATAGATATAGAATGCCAGGAGTTTGATTTGGGCTTCGGTCACGTTTCGGATGTGGATGTCGGCATCGGTAAACATATCTCGGATCTGCCGCATGAGTTTTGCACGCTTAAAAAGGTTCAGTTCTTTGGACATACAGACATGAACGGTATCCACACAGGGGTCATAGAGCGTGATGAGATGCTCTGTGAAGTCATCGAGGCGTGCGTCGTGGCAGATTAGCAAGACACACAGATTTTCAAGGAAGCGGTGTTTGGTGATTTCAATCATTTCCTTTGAATCTCCAATGCAGGGCGATGTCCACTCGGTATTGCGCGCTTTTCCCGTATTTATCATAGTGCTTGGGATAGATGGTTTCGCCGGATTCTCTTTCAGACATTTTTGTGCTAAAAGCGACCTCAACGCCGTTTGTTTTCTGTTTGTAAGTCGCAGGCGGTGAGCTCCAGGGTTTCCAGCGCAGGTCTTTCCCGGTATAGGTGCGTTTTGCGTTATCCCAAGACTGTATCCAAGCGAAGAGTTCTGTCTCGTTTGAGATTTTTGTGAGTTTCGCTTTTGCGGACTGGATGCTGGATGCCTCAAAGTGATCTGCGTAGATCTCGGTGATTTCAGCGTTCCAGTTGTCTTCAGCGTATCTCGCCACTGTGATTTTTCCGTAGAACTTCATGCTAAGTTTGCCCTCTCGGTTTTTCCAAAGCCTTGTAGCGAAATCTGAACGTCTTGTTTTTCTCCGATAACAGTCGAACCTGACATGCCTCTATGTATTTCGCCGCTTTTTCTAAAGATTCATCAGAAACCAAATGGGCATGCTTATGCTCTCTACCTACTAATTCCATCCTATATTCTTCAAACTGACTCCACCATCCTTGCCGAATTTCGGTGAAGATTATTCCTTTCTCTCGCCTTTCTTTTAAATAATCAAAAAGCGATTGTTCCGATACCAAGGGAAGTAGAACTGTTATTATACTCATAATGTTTTAGCTTGAAGAGAAAGCCTGCCTCCTATTTCAACCAGTTGTATGAGTTCAGTGAGATGATAACTGCCTGAACATCTGCTCGGCTTTCGCGAACAGAGGTCTCCGACTTTTCCGAAGCTTTCTCGTCCTGTCTCGGCATCGGGACGTGATAGCGGTTGGAATATGAGCACTTACAGAGATCGGATTCCTCGGCATAAGTGGCTTCTTCATAGGTAACAGAGCCTGTTTGAACAAAAACGGGTCGGTCTTCATCGAATTGCTTGAGTTTCTCAATGAGTTCTTTGACCGTCATGTATCCTCTCCATAAGTAAGTGTGCACACCTGCAGATATGCACATTTGCAGGTGTGAACGTGTGCTGTCCTTTTAACCTGCTGATACTTTCATTCGCTGCTGGCGACTTTGAATCTCGGTTTCCACCCACTCGTTGTCCAGCAACGTCATGAGTTCCACAACCGCCTCGCGCTGTGCCGTGGAATCTAAGGGAACATCGAGGGTAATTCTTGCGAATTCGGTTGACTTGATGTCCCCATCCTTATCAAATTGCGCGGGTGTTACTGTGATTTTCTTGAGTTGTGCGTCCATTATGGGACCTCCTTTTGAGTGTTGTTGTAGTCGCTACCCCAATCGTAATCGTTATCCCTCCAATACACGATTTTGGGTGTTCTGCCGTCTCGGTATAGAATCGTTTTCGACTGGATGTTTCTATACCAAGCGAGATCTGATAGCATCTTGGCAACTTGCTGATATGTGAAGTCGAAAAGCCACCTTTTTGATTGGAACACGTCAACGATACCTGCGTGGATCTGCTGAGCGGTCATCGGTATTCTTGGGGTGTAGCACTTGACGTGCGCCTTGCGGAGTTCTACGACATTTCTCATTGATACATCCTATCCAACCACGCCTTCATCTGCGCTGTCTTCTGTCCGATACCACCAGAAGTTTCAAGTGTAGAGAGCAGCCCCCAGTGGAAACCTTCAAGCGTTTGCATGTAGGTTTTACCGAGATTGATGAAAACTTGGTCATAAGCACCCAGCGAAAAAGGGCATTCGCGCTTGTCTTGAATCAACGCCTTGAGTCTCGCTTGGACCTTTGGACGGAGTTCTTCGGCGCGTTCCATCGTCATACGTTGGTCATAGTTTTCAATAAGCTGCTGGCATCGCAGCAGCCCATATTTCGCCGAGATGATCACGACATCAAGATTCAGTGGAGAGTGTCCGTCCGGCCAGAATTTCCGCAAGGTGCGATAGGTGGGACCATCGTAGAGGTCGATCGCCGGTATCAGTCCTGATGTTGAGACTTTGCGCTGTGAGCAGCTGATGATGAGTAAGTTGTTTTTCATTTTATTTCCTCTTTCGATCTCACAATGCCATATTTGCGTTCGAGTTCAGATTCAGAGACAATATCAATGATAGTCTTGCTGTCTAAGGACATCATCATCACATCACCAACTTTACCGCCACTAAATCCGAAATGCCTGGCGGTTTCGGTCATGTCCTTTGCAACGTTAAGCAGTTTTACTTCGGTGACAGGTGTGGGTTTCTTTCGTTTTTTGCGTCTTTTCCTCGTCATTCGGCATTACCTCTTCTATTTTCGTTCCGATTGTTTTTCTGTCGTGAGCGTTCCCATTGACGCTTCAGCCTACGGAGTTCTATCCGTGTTAGTCCATGAAAGCATTCCAAAGCGATTTTCTTATTTTCATCGAGTTTTTCACCTTCAAGGAGCTCGGCAATCCGTTGTGTTGCGTCATCGATAACGGAAGCTTCGACCCCTTTTTGGACGAGGATCACGATTCTTTGCAAACCCATCTCTCGGATATTCTCAACGACATCCATGACAAATTGACTGAACTCGGTGTGTGGTCGATAGACGTGGATAGCACCGAGGGCATCCACCGGCACATGCTTTCTTGTTTCTTCAAACGACACGTTATGCATAAAATCCACCTTTCGTTAATTGGCGAGGGGAAATACCCTATCAAAAATACCCCTACGAGTTTGTGCTACGATTGACCGTCGTCCTCTTTCACCAGACCCCACCGTGAGTTCCCATCTGGATCTTTGTCCGAAGCGTCTTTTGTGATAATATTCTGCAATCGCATCCAATTGACACACTTTTTGATAGTATCCTCATCCAGACCGGTGATCGTCTCTACCTCTGCGCGGGATTTTGGGCCCTCCGCGAAAATATCAGTGAGTCTCTCAGACAGTGGGTGTTTTTTCGACTTTTTCGTTTTCTTGTGGGAACTCTGACATTTGCCATGTATCTGGATTTCAAGCAAACCGTGTTTAAACACAAAAATTTGGCAGTTCGCAACTTCTAACAAGAGTTCGTATCGGGTCTGTCCCAAAACCTTTCCGCGGAGGACGTGCCCTGTTCTGAAGATGAGTGTCACATCCGCAGGCTTGTGTTCTGCTATCTGGTCACCAACCTCTTTTGTAAAGACCTCTGGGCGATCCTTGGGCGTGTGGATCGCTGTCAGTGCCTGTTCCTTTATCGCCTTTCGGACCTTGATATGAGGTTTGAGTGCCTCGATATCCTGCACGCGATAGATGAACATCATCTCTATTTTAGGGACGGTGTTCTGACCGAAAAAGAAGAAGTATCGCCTTGGGTTGACTTTCCGTGCGGGCTCCTTTCGCACGCCTCCATAGCATATAAAGCCGAGCGTGCCGTTATCTTCCTTTTGCTTTTTCAAAAATGATTCAAAAGAATTTGTTTTCATTCGGGGGGTTTCCCTCCTATACGTTTTCTGTAGGTGTCGCGACCGAGTGCCTTGATTTTAGCGATAGCGGACGCAACGGCTTCGTCGCGGGATGTGGTCTCAGGGATGTCAATGGCACCACCGGTGGTAAACTCGGAGACGAACCAGCGATCGTCCGGTTTGCCGGGCTTGCGATGGACAACGATAGAAGCCCAGTCGATACCGATGTCAACGACGAGATACGCCGGCGATACCTTTTGCATGTAATTGTAAAAGCGTTCGCGAACGGGTATTCGGAATTCGATTTCTTCGTAGGTGAATTCAGTCATTTCAACTCCTATCTCATAAATAAACAATCTCAAAAACTAGCACGGTTTACTCCTCATTCCCAATCACGTGAGGTGATCCATGCTTCAAGAACAGCGGCAACTTGGACCATTTCCTTCAGCAGTGCTGCGTCGTTTTTCTCTAAGACAGCCTTAGCCACCTCTCCGGCTTCTTCGAGGAGAATCATCCCCCATTTCTCGTCAGGATGTTCTTGGTGTCCCCACTTTTCTATTTGTGCTTCTCGTTCCATTTGGATCAAGTCCTGGAACGCTTGTTTCGTAATTTTCATCGAAGTCTCCTATTCCCAACTCCCAGCGGGAGGGCGTGTGCCAATCAACCTTGAGTGCTTTCGCTGCGTTGTGTCGTTTCAATGTTTCGCGTCTTGCCGTTTCTTCGGGTGTTGGCCAGAACCGCGTGATTTGATATACCTTCTTATCTATCGCTCTCTGTGTCCGCTGTGGGTGCCGCTCGTGAAGCTGCCTACCCCGTATCCCACGCTTGAGGTCTTTCCGTAGCAATTCGATTTCCACGTCTGACCAGCGTTTCTTCTTCTTCGCTGGCATCTTGATGACCCTTCGGGACTGGGAGAAGCCTGCCTTACACAAAACCCACGAGACTTTTTGGGGCAATACCTCGTAGAGTGCTGCGATCCGTTTGTGGGAATAGCCCGCCATCTTGAATTTCACCAGTTCCGCTACACACTGCTTGTTCTGTGGCGAGAACCATGGCGGCTCCACCTCGATTTTGAGTGAGAACCGTTGACGTTTGAGTGCCAAGAATGTCCGATTTGGGAAATAGGGTGCCATCTCCTCGTTCGTGAGCCCCTTTTTCACCAACTTTCGGATTAAGGCGTTCTCCGCGGGGGTCCATCCGTTTTTATAGCGTTTTCGTTTCTTTCTCATCTGAATACTCGCGGGATCGGTTTACATTATGGAGCGGTGCGTCCAGCACGAGCCACGCCGACCGTCCTTTCTGTCGATAAGCAAACGGATTATCAAACTCGATCGGCTCGGAAACATGGATAAGGGTGGCGTGCTTGGCGGTCAACCACTTATCGGGTGGACGCTGCATAGAAGCGGACAGAGATGAAAAAATCTGTTCTCTATACTCCTTATAGAACAGGTCACATATCTGACCTTCCGTCAAGTTTTCAAAGGTTTCGACTTTCGCGACGGTGAACATGCCTTTGACGAGTCCGCCGCTCTCTTTCATGTAGACGATATCGCCGGTGTTGACTTTGCCGAAGGGGGCGCACCGGACTTTCGTGAATCGGCTTTCAATCGTCTTCGACCCGTCAAAGATGAGTTCTATCCAGCCGGGTGTCAAAATTGCGAGATGATACTTCATATTTTAATTATTCCTTATGATCTTCACGGGCGAGGCGACCTTGGGGAAATACGCAGAAACACCCAAGCAAAAACCCCAAGCAAAAACCCCTACGGGGATTGCAGGTCTGCAGGTGTGCACACTTGCACGGTTGCACATCTGCATGGAACCTTATTCGTTTTACTCCGAGATTTTCCGTCTGATGTCTTCGCAGCGTTTCCAATGTTTGCGAGTGCCTTCGTTCGGGTTATCGTATTTCAGGGCATTATAGCGCGTCTTGAGTTCATGCTTGGTTTTCGCGATGAGCATGCGCACTTTACGGTTCGGGAATATCTGCGAGAGATAGTTGAGTTTATAGTAGAGTGCGGTCTCGGTATCCCTTTTGAGTGTGTCGAAATCGGGGATAGGGACGCCGTCCTCACGAAACAGAAAGGCTACCGGTCGTCTCGCGAAGGTATCACACATCTGGCACTGGAAGGTCATGACTTTGCAGTCTTCTACGTCACGCTCGACGAGGTCAGTGTAGAGTGCTTTATGATCGCAATCGGGCATAAAATCGCTGTTCTGGTGTTCTGGTTCTCGTTTTCCAAACATATTTTTAACTTTCCTTGCGGTTCGTTCAGGTTGGTTTAATGAATGAAGTGCCTTTCCGTATATCCGCCTGCGCCGTTGTTGCAGGCTACGCGTTTTGGTTATTCTTTCCACGTTGTTGCAGGCTATAGTTTCGGTTAAGTCGGGAATCGGAGTTCCCTCCCACAGAAGAGCACTTGCAGGTGTGCACACTTGCACAATTTCACATCTGCGGGGGTGCGGGGTTGCACGTTTCAGAGTTTCCATCGGGGTCTATCGCTCCGTGAGAGCAGAAACCCGACAAAAACGGTTCCAAGTATTAGCATAAAATCAAAAAGATCTATCATGATGACTTCCTCGCTTGATTTGCCCGCGGGCAGGTCGCAAAATGGCTCTGCCGGAAGGCGTGAACTTTTTCATCCGCGGTAACGCCTTTGAGCACTGGCGGATCGCAGGGATGCTTCCCGATCCAAACGATTTCAGCACCGCAATACTTACAGGTGCTCTTCCTGTGGTTTTCCCTCGGTTTTGGGTATTCCTTCTGGATCTCAAACATCAGGGAACGCACGTCGTCTGCGGAACACCCCTTCTGTTTTGCGATTTTAACAGGGGATAGCCCTTTCCAACTGTAGCAATGTCGCCAGTGGTCATCGAGTAACTCCTGTTTCAGCGTTTCAAGGGATGATCGGTTATGTCTGCGTTCTTTAGGTTTTCCACTCATTCTAAGCCTTCCTCTATCACGTAGAGACCTGTTTCCTTCGTATACCACCATTCCCGGAGTCCGGAGATAATACGGTCAGAGACGGGTAGAAATGCTTCTTCAGAAACAGGCTGGAGTCGTTTTTTCTCGCAGTGGTTTCGGTAGGCGTTGTAATACCGCTGGAAGTTCAGTTGCGCGCCAAACAGAACAAGAATACCCGCGCGTTCCGCCTCGAAAGATACGATAGAGTCATTTTTGTGATTATCCATGATTTAAGGGTCCTTTCGTGCGTAGGGCGGAGGTATTGGATACCTCTACCCTACTTGTGTGTCAACACGGGTTAGGTTAACTCGTCAATCGATGTGAGTGCGCAGTCTAACAGGATTGCGAATATCTCACGATCGTTCGGGAGATTTTCGTATTCCAAGTAGGCATCGTTAATATCCTCACAGATTTGGTGCCAGAGCGGGTGTTTCTCCGCGGGCATGACCTTTTTGAGCAGTGCTTCAAGATCCGCTTTCACGTCCGCGAGGTCCACATCATAGAAAGGCTCCGGTTCCGTCTCGACCTCCTCAGCAGGCGGCGCGGGGGTATCAGAGACTCCCCTTTCTCTCAATAGATTCCGCAGATATATTGCTAACGGATATGACTGCTGTTTCATGAGGTTGGTCATATCTTTGACTTCATCCGCGGTTGGCATCCCTTCCCGATCGCTTCCTCGGTAGACGCGCAGTGCATCTAACAGTTCTGCCTCGGTAGACGCTTGGATAAGCTCGTTCTCCTCGTAGCCGGATTCAGCATACCAAGCTTTCCATTTCGGATGACGTTTGTTGAACGCATCCCAAACGGGGTCCATAGGGGAAACCTCCTCAGCAGATGCCTGTTCCGTAGGCATCAATGCCTGTATCCAGTCTGGACGCGCCTTGATTGCTGCCTCAACCGAATTGAAGAACGCACTTATCTGCTGCGCTTCTTTCAGATTGAGTTTGTCGATCGGGGCGTAGTCTTTACCCAGCAGATAATTCTCACCAGAACCGTAACCGTCTTCATAGAGATCGTGTTGCTTTGCCGCTGCCAGCGCGAAAGCCTCTTTGCTGATAGCGTTGGATATATCAGACTCGCCAAAGGCTATCCAGACCCGTCTGCGCTCATTTTCAGCAGTGCCGTGTGCGGATTCGAGTTCTATTTCGGTTTTCAACGCGTTCAAAAGAACTGTGCGGACATTCAGGATGAAAGAATAGGAATCTGTCTTCATCAGTCTCAACAGGTCCCTGAGTTCTCTTGCCGTTGCTGCCCCTACGTCATCACTCTCCTCATATTTTCGGAGTGCCGTAATCAGCATAGATTTTGAGGCTTTACCGATGTGATCAGACGGAAACCTACATTTCTCCTTGTCCCGTGCCTTCCAGGCCTTCATCTCTGCCGTGACCAGTCCCCACAACCCTTTGACAGTTTCTTCAGAAATAGTTTCGCCCGCAGTTCTCTCACTGGCAATCTCCTCTGCTTCGGTTTCCGGCGTATCTATAGGTTCTGGTAGCACTGACACCGCCCATGAAATTTCGCGTCCATCCCGAACCCACTCTTTCGGGTTCAATTGAATAAGCACTGCGTGGGCATCCTCGGTAATCTCAAATAGGACTTCAAAGGGTTGGGAGGGGATCCGTCCTTGAAACGCGTATTGCCTCCGAATCGCTCGCTTGATACGAACCTCAAATGCTTCTGCCTTCAGCTGACTTGTCGAATACCCGAGAAGAGGTCCCTGAAACCGTTTGATGAGTTGCGGTAGCACCGATTCATCCCATTCCTCAATGATTCTCCGGTAGTGCCGCCCTTCAAGTTGTTCAGCGAAGGCGACGGGACGATCCTGCATACATTCAATCGCACCCTCATAATGCGCCGCTGTTGGCTTCGTGTTCTGTGGGATTCGGGGGTCCGCGAGTTCAAAATAGGTCTTGAGATATTCCGATTCGAGAAGGGGTGTTCGACCGACAGGGAGCCTCTCAAATTTCTGAAGGCGTTCGACTTGCGAAGACCGCCATTTTTCGACTGCTTGTAGAAAATCGGGTTTCACGCCAGCGATAGCGGCTTCCCGTTCGTTGTCCTTTTCCGCCTTCTGTTCCTTAAGCACTTCACTGGCAGTTTTCTCACCGGAGATCACCTCATCCGCGCGCCCAACCCGTGAGACGACTTTAGCACGATTGATGGTTGCCGTACCAACACCGACTTCCTTGGCGAGTTCAGCCGTCGATTTTGGTTTTGATGTATCTTGAGATACATCAGAATCTGTCTGCGCTTTGACATTGCCATGCGCCAACCATAAGTTCATTTCCACAACGATCTGTGCACGCTGCCCGGCAGACAGGTGCCGTCTTTCGATGTTCCGTGCCAGCACAAACGCCATGGGATCGCCTTCGTCGCGCTCATCCCATTCCTGGAACTTCAACTTGCGGATGAGATTCAATTCCTTCGCCGCGCGGTATCGGTGCCAGCCATCAAGGATTTTCCCTTCATAGAGGCGGATGACAGGTTCTATGAACCCGTTTGCCTCGATGGAGGCACAGAGTTTCTTGAAGTCATCGTCTGGCATGTCGGTAAACAGGGCAGAGAGTTTGTGCCGCTGGAGTGTGCCGGAATCAACAAATTCCCGATCTATGACGATAGTCGGCGGCACGCAGCAGGTTGGGACGCGATACCAAAAATAATCTCTATAACCCGATGGGTTATGATAATCGTGGATTTCGTTCCAGCTATAACCGTCCAGGGTGATGCGGTAGTCTTTGTCGGTTTCCGCTTTGACGAGGTCCTGTGGGCTCCGACTGCCGGTGCTGAGTTTGAGGTCTTTCGTGGTGACGCACTTGAAGATTGGGATGTCGCCGTCATGGTCGTGGGAAGCGTGATATGCCTCAAATTCGTTTTGGAATTTCAGTCTCGCCTCATTGGAAGGGAAACGGATGTTGATGTGATGGTGGTCGCCGTGCCATATCTGGCCGTATCGGTTGGTTGCCATTTAAAAGTCTCCTCTTGACTTGTGGCTCGGCTTCGTGTTAGAATAGACAACACAAAGCCGAACATGGTTTCTCCGGTTTTGTAAGGGAGCGGTCCGTCCGCTCCTTTCTTTGTTAATAGTTTTTAGTTTTCAGAAACTCTCTGTAAGGGCGAGGGGACCTCGCCCCTACGAAAACCGAAAACTATTTAAACAAAATAGCGCATGTCGTAAGCCTCTATCGTCCACTTTACATCGAGCGGAAAATGCCCGTCGGTGTCCAGCTGCTTACGGATTTCATCAGGGTTTGCGTTTAAATTGTCGCGCATATACGTGATAGCCTCTTCTTGCTGCGTGTCGGTCAGGGATGCCCAGTCCACGAGCCAGACGCGTGCGTGGAAATCGAACTGTTCTGTCTCGGGGTTCCACAAGATCACATCATTGGGTGTCCCTGCTTGGACTTGGACAGCATCTCCAAAGATATGCCCAAGTTTTTCACGGCCTTCCTCGTTCAGTGAAACAGATTTCATTTAATCCTCCAATTCCGCATCAGGATCAATAGGGTCGGCATCGGGCCAGACGTGCCGCCGGTGCGCGATCAGGTCTTCAATGATGCGTTTCGCCATCTCCGGTGTTCTGAACGTCAGCCGCGGTAGCCTTTTCAGTCCAGGGATGCGCATCAGGAGATAGATTCTATCGGGCGGTTTAGAGATATCTTCGGTGGCGTTGCTACAAAAGATACCAAAACCTTGTTTCGTAGATGCCCGGAGGTCGCGTAAGGCATCTTCTTGTGTTTTTGCGTATCTTCGGTTCGGAGTGCTGCTTTTTTGTTGGGTGATCTCCTTGCGAATGAGGGCGAACAGGTCGCGTGGCACATCAAAAAAGACATCCATCTGGATGGCGCGCTGGAGCCCTTCAATGGTGCTCCCTATTTTTTTGGCGGTGCGTTCAGCTCTCGGACGCGGGATACCTCGCTCAAAAACAAGCATGGCGTGTGTGGCTTCTGTATTTTTCATAAGCGTCGCGACGGTTTTGTTGTGAAAGGCGTTCCGATTGGTCTTTTTATCGCAGAGGAACACATCACCGTTTCCTATGTTCTCCAGCAGGTCTAAGCGTTCATCGAAGTCAGTTTCTCTAATTTGCATTATTTGTTATCTCCGAGTTCGGGATCAAAATCCCAAAGAGCGAATTCGCCCGTGCCTGCCGCGGCACAGGCATCCTCTTTGAGTTCATCCAGGTATTGCGCCTCAATTTCTTCATTTTCTGCAAGTTCACATTCATCGGCGTAGAAGTCTTCACAGCCGTCACAGATGATGCCGTCAATATCGACTAACGTTCCATTGTTAGGTTCTGTAATCCTACGGAAGTTTGCTCCTTTGTTTTCCGCCATGAAATCAGCGAGTTGCTGTTCAGTCATGTCACGGAACCACGTATCACCGCAGATTTCGCATGTGAGTTGTGCTGCTATGTTCATGATGTTTCCTTTGGAGACAGTAGGGGGATCGGAGCCCGAACCTTTCCGAGTCGTTTCGGAGGCGTATAGGATTTCCGCATTATGCTCCTTCACCAGATTTCTGATAGCATCCTTTTTTGACTCTCGTAATAAGTCCATTTTCCACAAGACTTCTGAGTGCAAGCATGACGGCTTGCCGCGTAACTTTGGAACGCTGCTGGATCTCAGAGGGTGTCCATACCTGTCCATCCGCTAACAAACCGATGATTTCCGTTTCTGTAGGCGTGGGAACCTTGATGTCCTCACACCACCGAGAGGCTGTGCTGGTCGAGATCCCGGATTCCGCCGCGATGGTTTGTAGGGTTTCGCCGGCTTTCCGGCGTTCTCGGACCTGTGTTCTCAGGGGGGAGTCTCTCACGACTTTGGCAAAGTTGATGTCCTCACACCACCTGCCGACCGTGGTGCTGTCGATTCCGAATTCAGCACCGATGGTTGCCAGCAATGCGCCTGCCTTCCGGCGTTCTCGGACGCGTGCTTTCAAGAGTTGCAAGACGTTCTCCGACCGTTCTAAGTTCCCGTTTGACATTAGAGGCGTGTTATAGCCGTTGGGGTGTTCCGTCTTTAACTTACCGATATACCATCGTTTTATGGCTTGCAGGTCTTTCAGCGAAAGCTTTGGATACGGGATGAACTGGACATTCCAGTTTTCGAGTCCGGTATCGGATAAAGCTTCGTGTAGCACCTGGCACTTTGCGCTCCCTGTGATGTGTTGATGAAGCTGCAAAGGCATGTTGATATCCATACCGACAAACTGCTTGCTGTTGACTCTATTTGTAGCGATAAAGATACCTCTGGACTTGGGTTGCGGTGTATTGATTCTCAATGGGGCCTCCTTTTTGTTCACAATTGTGGATACGTTGCTCTGACATAAGAAAAGACACAGCGTCCTCCTATTCGTAAGTTATCCAAAAACACAAACGCCACGCATCTGTGAATGTGTCTTTGCTAACAGAAAAGGAATGTTTCCGAAGATATTGCTTCTGATGTTTCCAAAATGACCAAAACGCACGAGGCACAGCAGCCGTAACCAAGAGCCGGTCACCTCTCGATGTTTCAACCATGCCTACCATTTGGAGATCCTCAGAGAAATAGACCCGAATATCCTCCGGGACTCGCTGAATCGCCAGCATGTAAGCACGCCAGAGACAGCTAAGACAATAGCATGTTCCGGTAGGGGTCTGATAATTATCATCTTTAGAAGTCGAAGATGACAGCAACGCCTCATACGCCCCAGTGATCTCAATGAACCGTTCCTTTCCATCAGGATTCTTATCGGGATGATAGTGCAACGCCAACTGCCGATATGTCTTTTTTAGCGCACCCTCGGAAACTGGTGGTGTCAATCCCAGCACTTTCAAGAGCGTCTCATTCGTGTATTCCACGTTTTTTCTCCGATCCTTGAGTGTGTTAAAATTACTACACAAGGCCCTTAATATATAATTATGCAACTACTGCAACTACGTCCCTTTAGACCCTTGCTAAACCCTGTCCACCACTGCTCTCGTCGTCGTAGTTGCATTAAGGGTTCTGATTGCAACTACGTGCAACTATGCAACTTCAAGTTGCATGGTTGCATTGACCCCCCTATGCAACTTCAGATGCAACTACGCCATAAACCCAAGTGTCCCGTGCTTTTATCGAACCTTTTTGGTTTTGTAGTTGCATAGTTGCACTGCCCCTACCTATCAAAGCCGTTTTCATGATTATAGAAGTAGGCACCCCGTTTTCGGGGTTGATAAATCTCTCCCTCTTTGACCATTCTTCGCAAAGCCGATTTGATTGTGTTTCTGTTCTTTCCGGTTATATCTTCAATATCATGAACAGACAACCCATTGTCTCCAGCATCTTTCAGGTGATGCACAATTTCCTTACATAATTCAGACCTATGATATTCCTGGGCATTCCCTTCGAGTTGCCAGATTCCCTCAGAAATCGTTAGGGCGAACTGTTCCGTTGGAACCCTGCGACCAGAAAGGTGTAACGTCTTCGCGCCAGAGTCGTGCGAAATCATCATCAGCGTATCACACGAGGCTTGCATCCCTACTGAACCTTGGATCTGATTGAATACGTTGTCGATATCCGCGGCTTTACGCGTATGTGTCACTAAAACGATCCCCATGTTCCGCTGGTGTGCGAATTGTTGAATGGGGATCAGGGACTCGTAATCGACATCGTAGGAAGTACCTTTTGAGTCAATTTGGGGTGCGACGTGTTTCCATGTGTCCACAATCAGAAGTTCTGATGCGGTTTTATCAAGATGTTCTGCAAGCATTTTCAGCCCAACGGCATCTAACTTCTTCTGATGTAGATCGTGAATGATGTGTAGGTTGGATGGTTTTACATCTGGTGATATAAGATCAAGTCTGTCTTTCAAGAGGGCAGGCGGATCTTCAAGCGAGAGGTAGGTAACATTATGCCGTTGCTCAATTTGTATACTGGAGAATGCGTAACCTCCAACAGCAACAGAGATCGCCATATTCCAACAGAAAAAGGATTTACCGATCTTTGGGGGACCGGCGAGTATCGTGAGACCGCTTGGCAAAATACTCGGAATGAACCATTTCACAGGTTCAATTTCCATTCTTGAAAGTTGAAACACGCTATAACTGTCAAGTTTTTGTTGTTCAAATTCAAGTTGTCTCAAATCTAACTCGAGTGTTGCTGCGATCTGCTCAGCGTCACTTGCTTCGTCTTCTGCCTGTGCGATTGCCTGTTTTGCGATTGCACAAATTTGGCGTTTCGTGGCAAGGCGTTTGATTTCCCTCGCATAGTGTGGAGCAGACTCGGTTTCCACAATGACAGCTTGCAACTCATAGATGGTGTCCGTACCACCCACCCGGTTGAGGTCGCCATCTTTTTGGAGTTGATCGGCAACTAACAGCGGATCGGTTCTGCCTGTATCCGCGTGAACCGTCGCAATGGCTTTGTAGAGGAGTTGATGTCCAACAAGCAGGAAATCGGGGACAGCGAGCGTGGAATTAATAAAAACTTGCGAATTAACGAGGCATGCTCCGAGAAAAGCCTTCTCGAATTCTGTATTCATCAACGTATTTGTCATCGTTTTTCTCCTATGCTCACATGCCAATGACCCTCGGGACAGCGCGGCACCTGCATCGTGTTGGCTTCAAACTCATACGGGATCGGGTATCGACCCTCAAGAGAAAGATAGATTTGTTGGATGCTCATGGTCCGCTTTCCGCAGAGAAAAGGGCATTGCAGAGCGAACCAGAGAACGCTTATATATGTGGTGATATTCATATCAAAATTTAGATGGAGACACAGTGTTATGCAGATACAAAGCGCGTGCATAGCACGATCTCCAGGAAACAACAAATACACTGCCATCAACGAAAAAAACGTGGTATTCGGACGTTTTGCCGTATCTCACGACACGACAGGTAATTTCGGACGTATCTCCAATTGCCAGTTGGGAGGAGGCGGGAGGTAAAGAGGTTTACCCCGGCAATCCGCCTCCAACGTCCAATAATAATTATACTTAATGTCCAAAGGAAAATCAAGTGAAAATTATTATGGGGGGTAATTATATCAATGACTTATAAAAGGCGACTTGTTATAATTAACCCCACACTGGCAATCCGTAATTGACAGTGTCGTGGGCCGGGAGAGTACCATTCTTGCCGGCCCACTCACTATTAGAAATTGATTTGCCAAAAAGTATTGTAGCAAACAATAAAAAAGAATTGCAACAATATTTTTTCACACGTTTCTTTTGCGATGGCGCAGTGCGGTTGTGTCTTATCGAAACCTCCAAATTTAGGGTGGTGTTGTCAACTGAAAATAGATACTATATTATGGTATGACAATAATATAGTATAATAATAGCATAGTATAGTAATAATATAGTATAATATAATAAGTATTTTATGCAACCTTTTTTATCCTTTCGCAATTCCTGCCCATTTCTCGGGTGTGTTGACTGCCAATTCCTGCCTTAAATCAATTTTTTATCGTTAGAACAACAGAAAACCGGAGGCTTCTGGGTGAGAAGATGTCCGTTTGCATGTATGTTGTTTAACGATTTTAATATATACTCTTTTAAAATGTTTAAGGGTGCGTCGAGACCACGCCACACCTGACTTCCCAGACTTTAATATGAACGTTTATGGGGTGAAGTATGAACGTTTATGGGGAGTAATATGAACGTTTATGGGGTGAAGTATGAACGTTTATGGGGAAAGTATGAACGTTTATGGGGAATCGTCTGCACTGTGATAAACTGTGATTGACCCTGAACTATGAACGTTTATGGGGAAATTGACTCTGATTCGTTAATTGACGAAGGGTAAAAAGTCTACAAACGACTAACTATGAACGTTTATGGGGAAATTGTCTGAATCGCGGATTCTCACGGATTTTACGGATTTCGCGGATTTTTGGGTTTCGGGATGGGAAGTCGAGGTTAGGAGGGAAATACCCAAGCAAAAACACCTCGCCAGCAGTGATGCTTGTTAACATGAACGTTTATGGGGAGGCGTGTAATGTCCGTAGATACCTGCTTGTCATCGGAAGGCGATACAGACTTTTCGACTTTAATATGAACGTTTATGGGGTTAAATATGAAAAATTATATTGACAATTATTCATATTAATTGTAGAATAGTTGTCAGTTGTTCCTCTGAAAACTCTAAAACTGAAAACTTTATTACTAAGGAATGTCTCATGAACTTAGCAAAAATCAACGAATTCGTCAAAGCGAGTCCGGCGATACAGATTCAGAGCAAAATTTCGCTGCTGCAGCGGCGTGCGTGGAACGTGCTTCTCGCCAACGCCTACAATGAGCTCCCGAATCAGGAGATTCATCGTGTTAGCATGGTGGAATTGGCGGCGAAGTTAGGTTTCGATAGCAAGAACGAGGACTACTTGAAAGAGATGTTAAGGAAGCTGCGTTCTTGCGATGTGGAATGGAATCTGCTGAACAAAGACAACAAGCAGATCTGGGGTGTAGCGGGTCTATTGGCTTCCGTTGAAATCGAGGATGGCATCTGTACGTATGCGTTTGCGCCGCATCTGCGTCTGAAGTTATATAACCCGCGCGTCTACGCCAAGTTGAACCTCCGTTTGCAAAACCGGTTCAAGAGCCAGTATGCCTTGGTTTTGTGGGAGTTGTGTTTTGATTACTTTGATACCGAACGCGACCAGGGCGAAACGCCCTTCATTCCGCTGAATACGTTTAGGACGCTGCTTGGGATCGAAAGCGGTGAGTATCCGGCGTATAGTATATTCAACCGTGCGGTTATCAAACCGGCAGTCAAGGAGATCAATAAAGAGACCGACTATCATGTGGAAGTCGAGCAGAAACGGATCGGTCGGCGGATCGGTGAATTGAAGTTCCGTATCACGCGAGTCAAGGAGTTCCCGTTCCAGGAGTCGTTGTTCCCGGATATAGAGAACCTCCCGCCTATTGCGGTTGAGCTGGTCCAGGCGCGGATCGATCGGAACGTTGCCTTACAGATCGCTGCCCAGGAATGGGATTGTGTGAACCCCGAAAAGTTGCCGCTGCTTGATACGTATCCGGATTTCATGGGGTATGTCGCTGAGAAGATTGAGATGTCGATTGATGCGGTAGGTGTGAGGAATCGTGCGGGGTATATCATTGAAGCGATCCGCGAGAACTATCAGGACGAACGGGTGCAGAAAGAGCGTCAGCTGCGAGCCGAGAAAGTTCGGGAGAAGGAGCTTGAGGACTTGACGGCAGAGTACAAAATCAAGCGGGATACCATTATCCGTCAAGCCATCCATACCGAGCCGGAACTCGTTGAAGCCGCCGCGGCGCGTGTCCAATCTCATATCATCCTTCAACGCCTTGAAGCACAGCCTTCTGCGATGGCGGCGTATCAGAAAGGGGGCATGGTGACGGCGGAGATCAACGCTATCCTTTCCGAGGAGTACTGTCAGGAGTTATTGGCACCCGTGACGGCGGCGTATGAAGATGAGAAAGCGCGGATTATGGGAGAGGTCGCCGGTTAGGAGCGAAGCAGTGGTAGTGAGTGAAATCCGGTCGCTGTATCGCGACGAAAACGATTTATTCCGGGAGGTCCTCAAGCGGATCTATGAAGAATGGGATGCCGAGCTGGAGCAGTGGCATCTCAAGAAGATTGAGTTCGTCTTTGAGGATCCCGATCTCCCGGTGCCTTCTGATGACCCTGCGGTGGCAGTGGAACGCCGGCATGGGTGGCTGGTGCCGCCGGCGTGGGAATTTGTCAGCGAGGTCTGGGAGTATGAACGGAAGCCTGTGTCGGAAGTTGAGTATGAGCATGAGAGCGAGGTTCCTGTTATTCGGGAGTAGTGTACATTGTCTGAATCGCGGATTATCGCGGATTTTACGGATTATCGCGGATTTTCAGAAAACTGCCAAATCCTTGAACCAAACCTACCTTTATTTTTTCACCAACCCTTAAATTTCCTAATTTTCCCTTGAATTTCCTATTTTTTTCAGATTTTGCACGAAATCCCCTCAAAAATGCAGTCTTTATAACCAAGACACGTCAGATTCCCTAATTTTTTTCAGATTTTGCACGTTTTTTGCCCAAAAGCGGAGTCTTTAAGAGATAGTTAGGTGATGGTTTAATTTTAACTGGGCATCGAATGGATGTTTAATATCAATTGCTACGAGCAGCACATGCTGTTTCTGCCCTCTACCGTAGTAGAGGGATAGAGGTTTAGGAGTACGGATGGAAGTCTGTGCGGAAAACTGTGTATGACTATGAGAGAGAAATACATAAAGAAACACATTTTTTCGGCGAGACGTAACCACACATCACTACCTTGCCTAAATTGAGGATACCACAACGAGACCAATACTGAAAAAAAGCACAATTGAATTTTGGGGAGAGGTTGCAAAAGCCCTAATCGCAGATGTCTTATTCCCTTGTGCTCTTTACATCAACAACCCCATAAAGGAGGCCCCCTTATGAGTCACTTTTTCAAGCCTATGGTAGAAGACGGACGTGTATACATCCAACCACGCACGGAACTTGTGAATCTTGATCAATTCAAATACATCATCCGCAATGGATGGATGATTGTCGGTCATACGTCGGATATAGAAGATATAAAGGCACCAAGCGTCTTGCTTGCTGAGTGTAAAAGCGAGGACGGTGCTGCATATCTCTTGGATTGCATTCTGCGACGGGATCCAGTCGACGAAGGGTACTTCAACCAGATCGAGAGCGGCGAAGTTAAATATACACCCAAAATCTAAGATAGATGGGGACGGGACGAACCCACTCCTGTTCCCAACTTATCGAGAAGGCATCAGCTGATTGCATTTGGTACATACAAGCCTAAAAGGTTTGTTGCTCGAATTCCATAGGAGTCAAATACCCTAACGCCGAATGTGGGCGTTTCTGATGATAGACGTGTGTGATAAAATGACCGATGTGATCTCTTGCCTCGGTGATACTTTGGTAGTCATTGAGGTGAACTTCTTCCTCCTTGGGGGTTCGGATCAATCTTTCAGCATATCCGTTCTCCCAAGGCCGTCCACGCTGTGCGACGGAAATCTCGATACCATGTTCTTGGAGCGTAGTAACATAGGCACTTAAAAGATACTGCGCCTTCCCCTATATCCCTCAACCCCAGATTTCCTGATTTTTTTCATATTTTGCACGTTTTTCTCCCAAAGATGTAGTCTTTATAACCAAGTTGTCGCGCGCAAATCACTGAATTGAGCGTTTGTGGGTTTCTATACGCTGAAGTTCCAGCGAGGCGAGGGGTGTATTCCTGAATAGTCAGCGTGCTGGGACCGCTTTTGATGGCGAAGTTGGGAAGTTTTGTTATATTTTACAGGGGAATACCAATGTACGTTAGAACAGAAGACGATATGCATTTGGAAATTCGTGATGAGGACGATCATCTCCCTTATGTAATGCCTGTATCGAAGACACACTGGGGGCTTCTCATCGATAATGTAGAATTTGAAGAAGACGAGGACGAGGAAGACGAAGAATACGAAGAAACGACAACCATTGCGACATTCAGAACAGTCGCAGATGCTAATGCTGCTCTCAAATCCCTCCGAACAGCGATTGAATTAGACCAAGGGTGGGATGCTATTGAGTTCAAAGAGAGTCTGGAGTGAGGGACAACAGTATAGGAAGTGATAACAAGGCGGATATCTCTATAAGGCCCAAGTCACGACATACGCTATGTACTGCCATCGGATACGCTTTTCAAGTGAGTAAAAAAAGTTAAACAGGGATAGGACAGAAAATTTGTAATTCGTTTGATTTTTGTGTTATACTTTTCATTAACTTGGCGGATAGGAGTTTCACCTCGGCGCACCCTTGTGTCGAGTCCTATCCAACCTCGTGAAACGGGTTGAACGCTGAGTTGCCAAGGAAGGTCTTCTTGTTGAACATTAATTTTTTATCGGGCACTTGGGTATTGTATTTTGCTTGCGAAGTTTTATTAAAGCACGGTGCGGTAAAAGTCGCGGCTGAAGGGGGCTAAGATTCCGCTATCCACAGGATGCTGATGTGAGAGGAATTATTGTAAAATACGATCACCCTTCAACAAAGGAGTAAAACTGATGGCAGTTCCAACTAATACAACAACTGACATAACCCCTATAGTAGAAGCAATCAACGCACTCCAGGAGCAACACACTCGTGAATCTGCGAGGACCATAGACTTGCTTGAAAGACTCGTTGAAGAAATTCGGGGTGTTAGACAAGACCTTCAAGAAATCAAAAAAGCGGTAGGGTGTATAGACGAGCGTCCCTAAAAATTATAGCAGAAAAGGAGATTCTTATGAAAACACAAACTCCCTTCACAGTGCCTCAAATTCTTGCCATGCGTCAGTGGTTTCACAAGAAAGAAATAGAGACCTTAGGGTTACCTCTGGGCCTAGGCGAAGTTGAGGTGCGTGAAGCGATAGAGGACCCTGAATATGTAGAGACAATTGCAAATCTGATGCGCACGACCCGATCCCCGGCGGAACTCAAAAAGTGGATAGAGACGTACCCCCGTCGCGAGATGCCTGCGGAACTCGCAGAGAGATTCGGAGTATCGGAGGTGGTCATGTCAGAACTCATAGAGGAAGTAGAGGATTGGCTTACGTCTCGCTGATTGAAAGGAGATACCGATGAACGAGACTCATGTGCATAATACAGTAGAAATACTCTGGTGTCCGAATGGCGGTCGTCTTGTCGTTACGATCCCTGAGAGGGGGACGCTCATCCGCTGTAAACGCGCAACAGATACCTTTGTTGAGGTGATAAAGAGGATAGGCATAGAACGGGTGAAAGGGCTTGAAATAGAGATCGCGGGTATCCCACTCGTGTCAACTGTTGATTATCCTGATCGCCAACAACATCAGGTAGATGAGTATTATATAACAATGGGGTTAGCTCCAGCGGATATGAGCAGAAGGCTCAGGCAAATTGCTGCGCGTCTCGAAATATCCCTGTATGCGGAACTCTTTCCGCGTAACAGAAGACATCGAGAAGGTTGAATGGCTCGCCGCGCATTCCGTTGAAAATGAACCTCGCTTTGCGGGTTGTGCGGTTATGAAATATGAAAGGAGAGTGGATGATTCAGACCGAGAGATTGCAAATGTTTAGGTTGTTTTTGATTTTGGTATTGTTCAATGTGTGTATTTTTGTAAATGCCGGATTAGATGAGCATGGAAGATTTGGAGAGGTTATCGCCGTATACTATTTTGACGACAGTAACGATGATGGTCCCAATAATTTTCATGGGAATCTAAGGAATGGTGCATCTATCGTTCAAGGTGGAAAAATCGGGAAATGCCTTAAGCTAAGAAAAGACACATATTTTGCCATGCTTGATGATACATTTTCATCGATAGTCAGGAATTTCTCTATAGTTGCATGGATAAAAACATCAAATATATCTGCCCAAGGGGACATTTCTATCAGTTACTCAGGTGAGAATGATGATGATTCAATCAGTGAAATATCTTTGGATATTACGTCTGATGAGATTTATGGAATAATAGCTGACGGTGAAGATGATGAGGTAGATGGTCTAATAGCCCGTAGGTTGTCAATAGACGATGGTAAGTTTCATCATATCGCTTTTACATTAGCTGAAGATTTCTACAGAATATTCGTAGATGGAGAGATAGTCGAAGAAGAAAAACGTCAAGGCTATACTGGATGGGTGAGTAATGACACTTTTATTTTAATCGACGCTAACCGTGAGCTTACAAATCCTGTCTATGTAGATGAAGTTGGCTTCTTTAAAACAGGATTTAGTGTTTACGAAGTTAGAGCTCTTATGAATGTCGGATTAGCAAAATTTCTTGATGCGATGCCAGTGGATCCTCAAGAGAAAGTTGCAACAACTTGGGCAGAAATAAAGTCTGGAAGGTAATCCGTACGAATAAATTCTCAGCAAAATAGCCTATGAACATCAAAAACCGAACTATCTCCAAAGGTGCCAACCTCGACATCCTCCGCGGACTCGACTCCGAGACGATAAACCTCATCTACTTGGATCCGCCGTTCAATTCCAATTGCACCTACGAGTCTCTGATCGGCAGCGAGGCAAATAGGACTCGGAGGCAAACGTGAAAGAACTCCTGTTAGCGGATGCACATCAATTATCGGCATCTCACTCTGAATACGAAGCCACCCGACAGCAGATAGAGCGTGCGGAATACGAAACCTTCACGCTGCGTGAGTCAGACTTTGACGACCTCGTTTTCATGGAGGCGAATGACGCTGTTTGGGCAAACAATCAGAAGTTGGTAGACATCTTAACACCAAAAGGCGAGTCGCGCACGCTGAAAGAAGTCGTAGACAGGATTCTGACGGTATATCCGCATGAGAGTCCCATCCAAGTCTTTAAGCAGCTTTCGGAGGACGAGTCGTGGTTTGAGGGCTGCTTTCTGATCAGTGCGCGGTTCGATCCGCGCTTGATGGGTGAATTGTTGATTCGACCGCTGACGGCTTATGAGAAACCCGCGCATTCCCCGAGAATCAGGTTTTACCTTGAAGATGGGAATCATCGAGCGTTGGTGTATGCGGTTTTTTTGAGGCTGTGTGCGGAAGCGTATCAACCAGTTCGGGTCATTTTCAGTAAAGATTGGACGCACCTCTATCCGTGGGCGCAGTTGACTTCATGAGAGGGAGATAAGGAGAGGTAAAAGGGCATAAAGAACGAAATTTGTAATTTTTCTGTTTTGTTGCTATACTGTTCAAACCAGTTTTGGGTGGCACTACCACGAGACGGAGCCCATTCCGTTTCTGCCACCCTTCCACCGTGGTAGGTGGATAGCAGGACTGGGACTGGGAAATCCGGACGGACTTGATGAGATTGAGATGAGATTGACTGGACCTTGCAGTATGAAGCAGACGTTGTCGCTTATGAAAACCGATAATCTTGTCCTTGAAAGAATATGAAGAAAAATAGTAGTCAATCAGAAGAAAGTAAATAGAAAGTTACCGAAGGAGCAAATTTTATATGAATGAACGCAAGACCGAAGATATGGTTGAACACCGTCTTCGCAATCACAATTATTACGCTTCTAATAGTGAGATTGTGGTTGAAAAGCAGCAGAGCGACTCGGCTAGAATTAACAAGTTATTAGCAAATGCGTCAAAATCTGGCAGCGGTGCTGGCAAGCCAGAATTTATTATCCATTCCAACAAAGTATCTGATTTTATCGTTATTGTTGAATGTAAGGCTAATCCAACAAAACATGAAAGTGACACAAAAACTCAGTATAGAGACTATGCGGTTGATGGTGTTCTTCTGTATGCTTCTTTCCTTTCTAAAGAATTTGATGTGCTTGCAATAGCGGTAAGCGGGCAAGACGAAGCTAGTTTTCGTATTTCTCATCACCTTCATCTTCAGAAAACCGATAAGGCGGTAGAATGGGATGTATCAACTGATATAGTATCCTTTGGTGAGTATTACGGCGCGTTCATCAATAGTGACATTAAATTCCGACAAGACTACCATATTCTTCTCCAATACAGTCGGAAACTTAGTAGTCATTTGAAAACAAACAAAATTATGGAATCAGAGCGAGCTTTGCTCATTAGTGGAATTTTGATAGCTTTGAAGAATAAGGCATTTTGTCAAAGTTACAAATCTCATCAGACTGAGAAACAGTTAACTAAAAATCTATTAGCAACCATTGGTGCAGAGTTTGAAAACGCCGGTATTTCTCCAAGTAAAAGGAGTAGTTTAGTCCAGCCATTCTCTTTTTTGGAAACACTTCCTGTTGATAAGCTCTTTATTGAGGAACTAATAAAGAGCATAGACGATAATATCAATTCCTTTATGAAGACTCACAAATACTACGATACTATTGGCCAATTTTACGTTGAGTTTTTAAGGTATGCAAACAACGATAAAGGGCTTGGTATAGTTTTGACTCCACATCATATGGCTGAGTTGTTTACCCTAATTGCCGGAGTAGATAAGGATAGTATTGTGTTTGATAATTGTTGTGGAACCGGAGGACTCCTGATCGCAGCAATGAAACAAATGGTTAAGGATGCTGGAGCGGATCTCGAACTGCGAAAGAGAATCAAGAGTCAGCAACTATTTGGAATTGAGTATCAACCTAAAAATTATACACTTGCGGTATGTAATATGATCCTCCATGATGATGGTAAAGCAAATGTGAATCGTGGTGATTGTTTTGCTAATAATGCAAGTCTATTTCAAGTCGAGGATGATAGCGGAGGTGTTATAAAGGTAAAACCAACCATAGGTGTGCTTAATCCTCCTTACAAGGATAAACGCATGCGGGAAGACAGAGAAGAGCTAGAGTTTGTACTCAATAATTTAGAATATCTTGATAAAGATGGTCGTTGTATCGCTATTGTTCCTATCACATGTGCTACTAACCCTTCAGGAACTATCGGGGAACTAAAGCGGAGACTTCTGGAGAAGCATACCCTTGAAGCTGTAATGTCTATGCCTATTGAGTTGTTTCATAATTCAAAGACTACGGTAGTGACCTGTGTGATGATCTTTACGGCTCATAGACCACATCCAAAGGGAAAAAAGACGTGGTTTGGCTATTGGAGAGATGATGGTTTAGTAAAAACCAAGCATTTAGGTAGAATAGATCAAAACGGAAAATGGCAGCACATTAGGGATCGTTGGGTGCAGTCTTTTATGAATAGAGAAGTGTTAGATGGTTTTAGTCTAATGCGGGAAGTAAGCCCTCAAGATGAATGGTGCGCTGAAGCGTATTTGGAGGCAGATTATAACTCCATCAATATAGATAGTTTGTCTGAAGCGGCAATAAGATATTCTATGATTCAGATTCAGTTAATTAATGGTTAATGGAGGGTAGAAATGAGCATAGATCTGGTTCCATTAAACAGCATATTTGATATTAGTCGTGGGAATAAATTTGATTTTAATAAGATGGTGCAGTCATCAATGGGCGAACACTCCATAGCCTTTATTAGTAGGTCGGGAGAGAGGAACGGTCTGACTGCGTTTGTTGAAAAGGTAGCCAGTACAGAACCATACGAAAGCGGACTAATTACAGTTGCGCTTGGAGGTTCCACACTTTCTTCATTTGTTCAACCGTGGCCTTTTTATACTGCTCAAAACATTGATGTTCTTCATCCTCGCTTGCCTATGTCTTTGGACATAAAATTGTATTACTGTTTGTGTATAGAGGCTAACCGCTTTCGTTACAGTACCTATGGACGGGAAGCCAATAGAACGCTTCATACTATTCCAGTTCCTGCATTGGATCAGACCCCTTCTTGGATAAACGGTGTATCTAAAACGGCGATTGACGATTTTTGTAATAGATTGAAACAACTAGTTGAAACGGAGTAGAGTGAACAGAGGCGAAGCAAGATATTACATCCAATAGGAGATAGATAATATGGCGACAAATCAAACCTTTGACCTTGAGAATTTTAAAGCACGGTTGAAAACCTTTGATGCTTTACGCGATAGTGATAAGATACGAACGGACTCGCTTCCGCATATCCAACCTCAATATGCTGACGAGTGGCCAGCTGAATTGGAACCATCCGTACGCGAAGCACTTAACAACACTGGAATTGATCAACTCTTCCAACATCAAGCTGAAGCTATCAGTAAGTCCTTGAGTGGCACAGATGTGGTTTTGGAATCACCTACCGCCAGCGGAAAAACGTTGGCATTCACCGTGCCGATGCTCGACACTTTGGTTCGCGATAGAGGTGCTCACGCACTCATGATTTACCCAATGAAGGCGTTAGCCTATGACCAGGGTATACAAATCGAGCAGCTCTGTAAACCGCTCTCAATTAAAATAGCCACTTTTGACGGTGATACATCTAAGAAACGCAGACCCCAGTTAAAACAGAATCCACCGCCAATTCTATTGACAAATCCCGAAAATTTAAATATGGCGTTCTTGGGCTGGCGGAATCAATGGGAAAAATTTCTGCCTAATTTAAAGTATGTGGTTGTTGACGAGATGCACGAGTACCGTGGTTTTTTCGGCGGTAATATGGCACTTCTACTGCGACGATTTTTCCTCTATCTGAATAGCATCGGGGCGAATCCGCGTATATTTTTGTCATCTGCGACCTGTGCCAACCCGGAGGAACACGCCAAAAATCTTACGGGACGGGATATTGAAGTGGTACCGGCTGGAAACGTGTTACGCCCAACCCGACATTTCTTGTTCATCAACCCCAAAGTTCCCGATTACCTTCACAGAGAGATTGTCCGAGTGCGTGTTGAGCAGGCTGCACTTACTGTTCTTGCAGAAGGATTGCAAGCACTTGTATTTTGTCCGACGAAGCGGTTCCTTGAAGAAGCTCTCGAAAAATGCTGGAGTAAAGCGAAAGAAAAAAAACTTGATCCAGATAGAATATCGGCGTTTCATGCCGACATGAATGCCACTAAAAAGCGGGAGATACAACAGAAAATTAAGGATGGTAGTATCAACGTAGTGTTTACGACTAATGCTCTGGAGTTGGGAATTGACATCGGGGGGCTGGATGGCGTCATACTCGCAGGTTTTCCGCGCAATATTATGTCCGCCTGGCAACAGATCGGACGTGCCGGGCGAGGTTGGAATAAGGAAGCGTTTGTGTTGTTCTATGCTATGAATGATCCGATCGACCAATTTTTTGTAGGCAACTTGGATGCTTTTCTAAACAAATCCTTTGACGAATTGGTGGTTGACCCAAGCAACGAAGAGTTGATTGAGGCTCATATACCTATGCTCAAAGCGGAAACGAACGGAAATCTGTCTGCTTCGGCGAAAAACATTCTTGGTAGCACCTTTTACGATGCAGCAAAGAATAACTCTGGGAGGTTACCTAAGTATGTCAGACCTCATCCTCTCCTGAAGATTCGTGGCGACCTCGGTCAGTCTTACAAATTAAAATGTGATGATGACGATGAAATCGGAAAAATTTCACATATGCGACGATTCCGTGAAGCCTATATCGGTGCTGTTTTCACTTTCTTTGGGCAGAAATACATCGTACACGCCCACGAGAAAGATGCTGTCGTCTTAATTGAGGCCGAACAGCATCTTAAAACAGAAGCTAGCTTCTTCACGAAGCTTGAGTCGTTGATGCCTTTCGATGGAGTTGCTTATGGTGAAATTGAGATGTTCTATGGGGCATTGGATCTCTCGATGAGATTTACAGGTTACAAGGTAGTAGATGAACGCTCCGGTGAAGAATTAGAAGCGCACCCCACCGGTGATGCATATACTTTTGACAATCGACATGCTTTTTGGGTGAGTGTGCCTCCTAGTGAATGTGCTACTGAGGGAATTGGTGCGCTGGAGCACATAATTCGTGTTGGAGCAATGTTCGTAATTCCTGCAGACCGATTTGATACCAGTACCTACTCAAAAACTGGAGATGAACCTTTCGCTTCCTACTATGAAAATTACTCTAGTGGTATCGGTATTGCTAAAAAATTGTTCACAATATTGCCAGAGGTACTGGAAAAGGGAATTGAAATCGCCGAGAACTGCGGTTGCCAATCAGGATGCCCCAATTGCATCCAACCCGCCAAGTCTTACGATATTAGCAACACGGAAATCAACAAAATACGCGGCATTGAATTGGCAATGGACCTTCTTGCGGCTATGAAAGGAAAGCCTGATCAAGAATTCCGAAACGGGCAACTGTATCCAGTGTAATTGCTAATCACCCCTATTGCGGGGATAATTGAGTATCTCTGTACGAGATGGTGATCTTGTTATCTATCTCATCTATTTTCAGGATTTCAGGGAGCATTCACTTAACACTGAGGGGGTACAGCAGCCGTTCACGAACCTGCTAAACGCGTCGTACGGAGAGAAAGACGCTATCATTGGTATTGTCGAACGAGGTGGAAGAGTCGTTGACCAACTCGTGCCTAAACCTAGGGGTAATGTATCTTGCAATTCATTACGGAGCGTTGTAAACCTTAAGGATCCCGAGTTAATCACAGACAAATGTCACACATACAACTTTATTCCATGAAATTTCCATTGTAATAGGAGTGATTGAATTGACAACTAAAATGAAGAACAGGTTGAACAATTTGAATGGTCGAGAATGGCTGCCATTGACAAGAAGTGCTTATGTAGATGGCGTAACTCACCCATCTCAAGAATTGGATTGGGATAAAGTTCTTGGAGAATTGCAAGGTTCAATCGTTGTGATGTCCAAAGCTACGCCCAGGGATCACCTAAAAAAACAACATCCAGCGACATTCTCAGAAGAAGACGCTCGTCGTCTCATTAGAATGTTTACACAAGAAGGGCAAAGTGTTGTAGATCCTTTCATTGGTACCGGCAGCGCAGCTATTGCTTCTGTGATGGAAAAACGGGCATGCACTGGATTCGACATATATGAGCAATGGGTGCAACTTGCCAAGGAGAGAGTTCGTAAAGTGAGAGATTATAGCCCTTATCCTATACGGATTGAGGCAAAGAACGCTCTCACGGCGATGAAGCAAATGGATGCTGAATCTCAAGATTTTATTCTCACTAGCCCGCCATATTGGGGGATACTCCAGAAAACAGATCATAAAGCAAAACAGGAGCGTTCCGAGGTTGGACTTGCTACGGATTATGGCGATAACAAGTATGACCTTGGATGCATCAATTCTTATGATGATTTTATGGATGTTCTGACTGAGCATTTTAGGGAATGGGTTAGGGTGTTAAAGCACCGGGGATATACGGCAGTAATTGTGTCAGATTTTAGACACCAAAGCCGGTATTATCCGTTCCATGCGCACATAGGCGAGCGTCTTGAAAAGGTCGGTATGACCTTGCAGGGGATGGTCATTATAGTGCAGGATTCCAAGCGTCTGTACCCTTATGGATATCCGACAACCTATGTCCCGAATATCTGTAATCAGTTCGTTGTAATAGCGAGGAAACTATAATGAAGTCATTCAGTGATAGGACGCAAACAGCTGACGAGTTAGAAATTCCTTTCATTCACACGCTCAACGAAAGATGCGAAACTCACAGGATTGCGAATTTTGGCGTGGAAAACACAGATGTTAAACAACTCCATCAATACATTCGCAACGCCTACGACGTATCATCGCGCTTTGTTCGTTATTTACCAGATTCTGTGATGGTAAGGACCGACGATAATGAAATTGGACCGAAAACTGCTTTAATTGAATTCAAGGTTCAGGACACGCTCATCTATGCCGACAGCTTTTTCAATCAGATAAAAACGACATATCAGAATACACAACGACCTGAAAACCCGCCATTGACTGAAAAGCGCCAGATATTTCAGGTTGAAAAAGATGCCCTTGATATTTATAAAGAGATTGCAAAGTTAGAAGTGGCGGTTATTATAGTTGGTTGGCAGACACCTACAGATAGGCTAATAGCTCAATATGCCGATAAAATAGTTGTATGTCATGAGTGGATTCCAGATCCGGAAAGACGTGCATCTGGGAGTGGCACGCCTATCTCTAATACGCATATTGACAGTTATGAACCTTTAGATGCTTTCTTGAGTAAAGAATTCCGCATACACGCTCGTGTTTTAAACGCTATAATACGAAGTATAAAAGGATAGCAGTAGAAAAGGTGTTGGACAAACAAACGTCTTACCAAGGTTTCCAGTCCCAAAACTACTTATTGCGTTCTATTATTGATTGTCAAAGTGCACTTGGTCTAGATAAGCGTATGCACTTCAGAATATTAGCGTTCAAGAAGTTCATTCACCAAGACGGTCTGTCATCCTCGACCGCCGGGACACGGGGTCTGAGTGGGCTTGGCGATTACGTCTTTCGGAATCCCTGAGTTCAGAGAAATAAGCTGAATGTGTTGGGCATTGCCTGAGTACCTATATTTCAGAAAAGAGAAACTCCTCCTAACACACTTAAATAAGGCAATTATGAAACTTACTAAAGTACGCGTCAAGAATTATAAGTGTATTCATGATTCTACAGAGTTTGATATTGATGATATTACCTGCTTGGTTGGTAAAAATGAATCGGGAAAAACTGCTATATTAGAAACTTTACATAAATTTAATCCTTTTGATACTACCGATCCAGTTTCTACCAAATTTGATCATTCAAAGGACGATCCAGTTAAGATTCCTACGGCTTCTAAATTGGAGGATAACATAGTAGAAGCTACTTTTTTCCTTGAACAAGAGGATATTGAGGAAATAGAAAAATTTATAACATGCAAATGTATAAATAGTAGCGACCCTACGATTACTTTGTCACGAGGCTATTCAGATAATGTCCCGTCGGTGGTCAAATATGATTTTGAAGTCGACCTAGATGCCATTATAAAGAAGATTTCAGCTGCTACTAAAATTAAGGCAAATTCCAGTGTGAAGGATCCAACAAAATTAACTAAAGACCTTCTTACTAAATTGGATTCTTCAGAAAATGACCATTACTATCGTATACTTGAACAGATAGCATCATCGAATCTCCGGGACTATATCTTTGCTTCTATTCTTCGTGCGAGGATCCCTAAATTTATTTACTTTGATCAATACAAATACCCTCAGATGAGTGGTGTTATTGAAATAAGTGGGTTATTTTCTCGTATACAGGAAGGTAAAACCTCCCCTGTGGATCAGCCGATTGTGGAAATACTAAATTTAGCAAAGGTGAACTATGATGTCTTAATCAGTGCACAGAGCGATAATGAGCGTGGGATTGAAATTAAAAAGGCTGTAAATGCTGTGAATAAAGAGCTGAATAAGATATTAGAATCTTGGTCCCAGCATAAGATCTATTGCATGGAGTCTGAGATATTGTCATCAAATCTTAGTATCTATATAAAAGACCGCAAGAATCCTGAAAGTTATTTGACCAGAAAACCGTTTGAATCTGAATCACAAGGTTTTCGTTGGTTTTTTTCTTTCCTTATGACGCAAAAACATTTTTATACGGACAACGATGATGATATTATTTTGTTGTTAGATGAGCCTGGATTATCACTGCATGCTAAAGCACAGAACGACCTTCTTCAATTTTTTGAGGACGAACTCGCATCGCGTCATCAAGTTATATATACAACACACTCACCATTTATGATTGATCTGGGGCATTTAAATCGTGTTAGGACTGTTGAAAACAAGAGTCTCGAAGAAGAATCAGATCAATTGAAATACAGTGAATCAGGCACGAAAGTTTCCCCCGATGTGCTTTCGGCTGGCAAAGACACTCTAATTCCACTACAATCTGCTCTTGGCTATGATATATCACAAGGTCTTATTATCAGTAAAAATTTCCTAATAGTTGAGGGTAAGTCAGATGAAATCTACATAAAAGTGATCTCTAGCCTTTTGGAAAAAAAAGGCAGACAGGGGCTGGGTCCTTGGAATATTGTTCTTACAGGAGGGATAGGCAACGTTGCCAGTTTTGTTAAGCTATTTGGCTCTACGGGTTTGGATATTGCTGTACTTATTGATCGCCACAATAATGAGAGACAGCAGATTGAGAACCTTTCCAACGGGGGAGTTATTGATAAGGACAGAGTTCTGACTTATGCTGATTTCACTGAAAATAATGAGGCTGATGTAGAGGATATGTTGACTCTAGACTTCTATCTGGAGTTAGTCGAAAGGACGTATGACATTTCTATAAAGAAGGCAAAATTACCCAAGCGTTCCCGTGTTATTTCCCGTTTAGAGAGTTACTTTAAAACGCATCGCATACTCAATGGTGTTAGGTTTACCCATATAAAACCGGCAGAATATTTGATGAAAAATATTGAATTGATTGAGGTCCCAGAAGAAGTCCTTGATCGTTTTCAAAAAGTTTTTGATAAGTTGCTGGTGTTAAGTGGCCAACATCTTGACATTGTTAGGGAGAGTGAGCTGGAAACTGAAGTCAGGCCCATCCGTGTCAATACTGAAGAAGAAAAAGCTGCACCAGTCAACTTCGTAAGCGCAACCCTGTCGGGCGGTAAGATCGCCGCGAATGGAACTATCATGGTTGCCTTTGACAACGCACCGGCTGATGTCACGGTAAGTGCCGGTACTGTCACGGTTGCTGGTAAAACAGCTACCATCGTAGGTCCCTTCACCCCCGGTCCGCTTGCCTTGACGATCGCTTGGGCTGACGGTGCCCAGGCATTGGACTATACGGTCATCGCACCGGATACTGATTCGCCGACAGTCACTGATGGCACGGTCAAAGATGGTGACAGAGGTGTTGATCCGGAGGCTATCAATAGCGACGCGAAGATCGAACTTGCCTTCAGCGAAGATGTCTCTGGTAACGTCGCGCTGCAAACCGAAGGCGGCGATGATGTGGGTTGGCTCGGCAAAGTCGAAGGCAACAAAGCGACGCTCGAGCTTGTCAAAGGTAAAGAGATTGGCAACGAGACAACTTATGTTATCGCAGGTAGAGTTTCAGACGCTGCTGGTAACTCTACGGATGTCAGTGTAACCTTTGTAACCAAGGATAAAGAGTAAATTTAAGGCTATTTTACCGAATTTGTAATTTTTTCTTTGTTCTGATACACTGTTCAAACCAGTTTTGGGTGGCACTACCACGAGACGGACCCCACTCCGTTTCTGCCACCCTTCCACCGTGGTAGGGAGGATAAAGGACTGGGATTAGTGAGTTCAATATGATACCAAAAATACTTGAGGATTTGCAAAATCCTGCGGTCATTACTGCGGGGGCAACTGTTATTATCGCTCTTATTGGAATATTAAAGTTTGTTATTCCCTCACAAAAGACCAAGCGAGGGGTATCCAGGCGAGAGATGATCAATATAGTAAAGGAGGATATTCATATACTGACATCCTCTACGCAAGGACGAGCGGCTTGGCAACGAACTGTAGCAATCTCCCAAAAGTATGAAGGTGGTGGTTTGGGCCCTAAAATTGGGACGTTAGCGGAATTGCTGGCAGTAAGAGATTCAAAATACAAGGCGAATAAATGGATAGAACTAATATCTGTTGCCTTGGAGGAACTGATACAAGAAGGTTATCGAGGTAAGTTAGGACTGTGAACTATAAACAAACTCTATTTTCCCGGTAACCTTGAAATCCTACGCGAGATGCTACTCTATTGAAGGATACTTGATATGCAACAAAGCGAAGATACCATCACAGTCAAACTCGTTGACATACTTGAAACGATGCGGAGCGCGTGGGAGATAGAGCCGCAGAATACCCAGACCTTTCTCGATAACAGGAGAAAGCCGGATTTTACCGTCAAAGAGAAAGGACGAGCTCCAGTTGTCGCGGAAGTGAAGATAGACGGTGCTAATAGCCCTGACCTCAGCGGCGAGAATCAAGCAAAAAGACACTTAGGCAGACGGCTTTCCTCTTATGACATTGTGACGACTGCGATAGTTGTAAGATTCCCCTATCGATTTCGAAATATGTCAAATCGAGAGTTGACAGATGAGATTCGTCATGCTAAGGACTTATATTAGCGACTTGTGCTAAATAACTATTTGTAAAGCATAGTTTCACAGAAGCACCCCTTTTTACACGTATTTCTCACAGGGTGCCACCCTCTTTAGTTCCGTAGGGACGATATGTTTATAGAAAAAGGCATGCCCCTCTTTTAGTCCCGTAGGGACGATATGTCTATTTCTCAAAACTAACTATTTGTGAAAATAATAAAAACAACGAGTTAATTAGCACAAGTCGTTATATTATGTTTTACTCAGCATCAAAGATGACATTCTTCAGGGCGTTCGTCGCTTTCCAAATGAGGGCTGGATTCGAGGCAGTGTCATGGATATTGCGACAGCTGTTCGTATCGGGGCTATGCCGACAGCGAGGGTTCAAAACGCTGCCTATGATTTAGAGTACGGTGTAGACGAATCAGTGACAAGTTTTGTCGTTGAAATTCCACAGGTGTCAAATAGCTCAATGCCGAATGCGGGCGTTTGTGATTATACACTTGTGTGATAAGATGCCCGATGCACTATCGAGCCTGGGTTATATCCACTTTGAGAGTTAATCTTCGCTGAGGTTGTGTCGCCGACGCAGTTCTGCTTGTGAACTTTTACGCCTGAGGGCCTCGAGAACAACTGAGGCTTTAAACTCAGGCGTGAATCTTCTGCGTTTCGCCATTAGATACTCCTTTCAATGAGATTGTATTATATCACAATCTTCCTTTAGGGAGTGGTCTGAAAAACCGTTTAGGGAGTGGTCTGAAAAACCGTAGGTAGTACAAGCCTCTGCTTGAGGTGTTATCTCAGAATTGCCAGAGACAGTACCTCTAACAAGATTCAAGTAGAAAGTTACTTGAATCGTTGACTTTTTTCTCCGCAAGACGCATCTCGCGGATTTTGGGAAGATGATGAAAATGTCAAATGGAGTTGTTTGGAAGATAAAGTATAATAAGTTTTCAGATGGTAAATCACCTGTTAATCAGCGTCTTAAAAGAATAGGAGATAACGAAACTACTATCAGAATCATTAAAGATATTAACAAGATGAAATTTGGAAATTTTGGCGATAGTCAGTCAGTAGGTGGTGGTGTCAGAGAATTACGTTTAGATTATGGGCCTGGATATCGTGTCTACTACGCTAGAGTAGGTAAGGCGAAAATTCTAATTCTTTGTGTTGGGGACAAATCAACACAATCTGCTGATATTGAATATGCTAAGCGTTGTCTGTCACAATACAAAAAGGATAGGAAGGACTAAAGATGGGAAAATTTGTGCCATGGGATAATTTCTTAAAAGAATGGCTGTCTGATCATGATAATGTTGCTAGTTATCTTCGGATGTCACTTGATGATTATCTGAATGATGGGGATGCTGTTTTTTTTCTGCATGAAATTAAAAAAGTTATAGAGGCACTAGGTGGAACTTCAGGTATTTCGGAACGCGCTAATGTTAACCTAAAATTTCTTTCAGATGCTATATACAAAGAAGTTATGCCGCCTTTTCGTATTCTTGATGCAATGTTTAGAGCTTTAGGATTGGATAGTTCAATGAATATGGTGGATAGTTCAATAAGTATGGGTTTAGCCAGACGTATGCCGAGTGAAACTATCCTGATGGAAGATCCCGACATTTTAATGTCATCTGCACGATCCGAAGCGCAAAGTGAACAGAGTGCAACGGATATTTTCACCGAAAGGCAGCGGCAAAATAAAAAATATTGGGGACATATTAGGAATCACCTAGATTGGATAGATAGTAATATAATATGCCCAGAACCTAATGAATCTAATTTTCAAGATCTGCGAATCAAAGGTACAGGGTGTGCCTTAAGGGCAAGACAAACCGTTAGACCCAAAGAGATTAGTGCTGCTTTTGTTATCAGAGGCAAAAAATCTACTGGGTATTTTTATTCTTTGAGAATAGAACAAAGAGAAATTGAGAAGGAATTTAGCGATAAACTGGAATGGGTGTCAGATGGAAAGTCTTACAAACAAATAGGTTATAGAAATAGAGAAATGGACCCTGCTGACGAAACTGATTGGCACAATCAACATAGATGGTTGTCTAATACCCTTGAAAAGTTATACACTGTATTACAACCACGAATTGAGATGGTAAAAAACGAATTTTAAAAGAGACTCTGGCACTATCACTTTCTCTAATATAATGCCGTTCGTCAGAGGTTGAATCTCCAGCCTTTAGACTGGAGTTTTGCCTCTGAAGAGGATAATAAAAAAGGGCGGGGATTAGGTTTCCCGCCCTTTTGGCTGCGCATCCTATCACTTCCCAACCAAGGACTCAATAACAAAGTTTCCGTTGCCATCGTCTTCCTCGTCGTTGTAAGTGAAAACGTCTTGGCGATCGCAGTTATTGAAAACGTGGTAATCTACAAGAAAGATGGTGAATGGTTCTGGGTCGGGTAGTCCCTCAACGTGTGCAATATCCTTAAGGATAGGAACTTGCAAACACTGGTGGAATGCACCGAATTCAATGTGTCGATCGCCTATTCTTTTTTGAGACCATCGCATGATCGCAGGCTCAGGCTCTGGTTCGAGGTATAGGCGTTCGGTGCCCAGTGCCAAGATGATGCCGGTGTGGGTCAAGTTTCTGATTCTCATGATGTTTCGGGCGCGGTCACCCACGCCCGTCTCCTTCCTGTTGACTGCTAGTCTGAGTCGGTGAACCGGTCATCCGAGTAGATGAACCGATCGGCGATTTTGATGAGCTGCTCCTGGAGTTCAGCAGGTATCCATGCTGTGGCGGTCTCCTTATCAAATTCAGCGATCCGGGTTTCCCGTTTGCCACCTTCCACCTTGATGTGGAGTTCTGTGATACGTTCTTCTGTGAGCGCAGCAATGAGCGGTATCGGCTCCGGCATCGCTTGCATCCAATCGGTATCGGTACGGATGTCCGCGGTGGCAGCCTTGAAATGACGGATGTCTGCCTGTAAGGTTTCATCCTCGATAGCCGGCGTTGGCTCGGTAAACTCCTTTGTCCTACCGCTTGGGTGACCGAAACGGTCGTCAAACCGAGTAAGGAACGTGTGTTGACTCACATCCCGCGGATATTCCGAAAGTGCGTTGAACATCTCCTTCCGGGTATCTATCCATTCCTGTTCAAGTTTCTTGCGTCCCTGTGCGAGTTTATCAGAGAACTGTGCCTTGAACGCCAACACCCAGTCTTCTTCCATTTCAATAGCCGTATGGATGTCAGAAAATACCTGCTGGACGGATAGGAGTTGATCGCAGGTCGCTGCGTTATGTCGGGCATCGAAATCGAAGCCGTCAAACCGCTGCTTGACAACCTTCTCGAATTCCTTGAGGCAACGGGTGTGAGCGGGTGAGTAGGTATTGCCGGGTGTGGGGCTCAACGTCTCATCAAAGGCGCGGATGACCTGATCGTGCCAGTCGGAACAGTTTTTACGGGCAACACTGAGTGCGTCCGTTTCGCGCTGGATCTCCTTACACCGTGCGATAACCGCTGCGTCCTCCGTCAGTATCCAGTTGTGGATATTCTTGAGTTTGGTCATGGACAGTTGGTGCGGGATACCGTTATCTTGGATGTTGAAGTGCTCACAGATATAGGCTCTGAAGGCTTCCAACTGGAAACCGTTCCGATCAAGGTACCGACTGCCGTCGGATCGCTCGTCGAACAGCGCGCTTTGTTTGATAGTGAACCAGAATCCCGCCCGTTCTTCAGCGGTGGCTTCCTTCGGTTTCTGACGGACAGTAACCGTTTCGCCTTCCTCGTTTTCACGATGCGGGTCAGCGATAACAGCTTTGAGTGCTTCAATCCGCTCGGGTGAGACATTCCATTGACGAAGTTCCGGTGCCCCTTCGTCAATTAACGATTCCACCTGCTTGCGCCAGCGGCGGACGGTCCCCTCACTGACTTTCCATAGACCTGCGAGGGAGGTACTGGTTTTCCGCAGGTATTTCGGCAGGAGTAGGAGTTGGGTACAGGCGGCGCGTCGTTCTTGTTCGGTGAACGCCAAGCCGATGCCGGGGTTCGATTTGACATCGAACTTGAAGTTATCCAGCGACATCATCTCGATCCATTCCTCCTCCGTGCCGTCGTGGACTTCCGCCCAAATCCGGTCTATCCCTGCTGCAATTGCGGCTTTCCTGCGGTGGTGTCCGCATGCCATGAGATAGGGTTTATCGGTTTGAACGGGGATGTTCGCTGCCTCAAAAACGAAGACCGGGTATTCGGGCAGATAACCGTTTTCTCGCATGGATTCCGCGAGACTTTCGATGTGTCCGGGATTCTCTTTCCGGTTATTGACACTCCAAACATCTTCAATCGCTGCGGGATCGATCCACATTGTTGTCATCATGATATATCAAAGCGGGGCAGTCGCCTGCCCCGTCTCCTTTTCTATAGGACTACATAAGCGACCCAGCCGATAATGAAGATCGCGAGGATGCTGAGAATCTCACCTATAATTTCAAGCACAGAGACTTTTTCGTCCTTGCTGGGTGTTTGGGTCGCTCGGTTGGCAGGTTCAATCAAGAAACTGCTGCGTTTGACTTGAAGTTTTCGCATGTTGACGTATGCATGCCGGTGCGATATAATTGCAGACGGCACACTCCTCCTTAATTCGCGTTAGAGGTGGTTATGTGCTAAAGAGGGCGGTGGTGGTTCACCGTCCTTTCTCTGTACGGGTTGGGTGACCTAGGGGAAATACCCTATCAAAAACACCCCTACTGTCTCGATTTGACACTAAAATTCTGTTCGTCCTCGTGATTTCGGGTTTGTAGAGCGGACTCCCACTCGTAACGTTTCGCCCAGGTGTTGATGCGTCTACGGTTGAGTTCCATCTCGTTGACGACTTCGGTGACAGCTTTTTTCGGGGTGTGTCCGTCCGTGCGCGCGCTCTTGTAAATCTCGAACGCTTGTTCGACTAACCCGCCGGCATCGCGAAGGGTGTCGCGGGTCGGCTTGCGAGTGAAGGCGCGCGTCCCTGTGAAATGGAGGGCATCGAGTGCGGCGTGCCACTCAGGACGTTGCACCCATCCATAAACTGTTTTGATTTTCACGTCCGTCACGTGCGCTAACACTTGTGCCGTGCAGTCCGGTGTTCTCGCGAAGTGGAACGCCGCGACGTGAAGTCTAATCAGGTTTGCGAGTTTCAAAATGTCTCCTTTCTTGGATTGTGCCGCGGACACTGGGGACCGCGGCGGTTAGATTACGGGTTAATATCGGTGGTTCTTTGGATACCTTTTGAAGATGGTGATCAATGCGCTGACCATAAACGTTACCATCTTGAGAATGAAAATGAGGAACCTTTTCACGTGTTTTTCCTTTCAGTGATGAGATTTGCGGCTCTCGTTATCAATAGAGTTCTTCCACAAACACAAGGGTGCCGGCTTTGGAGAAGGTGTAGTGAGCCTTTTTCTCTATGAGTGCGTCCTTACACGGATCGCAAACGCTAACGATAAAGGTTATTGACCTGCCGAGGTTATCCGTTCCTTTTCCTCGGTGTTCGTGTGTGTCGCGGGAGTCGCAGTCGCGGACACAACATTTCGGTTTTGTAGACATGGTGATACCTCATGTAGGGTGTGGGACGCGTGCGTAAGACGCATCCCGTTGTGTTGTTAGACGATGCCGTAGAACCCTTTAAGTCCGTGTTGCCGTGCTTCCCAGCACATTCATCTGCTACCTGTTTCGCAAGCGTTTGGATCGCTGCGTGGTAGTCCAATCTGCTGGCGTTTGGCACGCCCCGCTTTTTGAGCAAGGCGCGCACGTTCGCAAGGTTCTGTTTTTCCACAGTGCGCATTTCCCCTTTCGGTGGGTGTTTGCGCAGGTAAAAGTTGAGTATCACGGTGTTTCCCCTCTCCAAACCGAATTCTGATAGACCCATTCTACCGCGTCGCCGAGGTCGGTGATAGCGGCGGGGATGGGACGCTCCAGTGAGAAGGCGGTGTGAACGACGTTGACGGAATAGCGACCGTGATTGCAGTTGAGCCACGCGACGACGGGGGAGCGTTCGGAGCGATAGGTTCTGTGTCGATCGTCGAGGAACATACCGGTGTTAACGCGTGTGGATTGCCACCCCAACCCCTGAATTTTACCGTCAACGTTTTCGGGTGCTTCCGGTGCGGTGTGGTTCGCTTCAAACGCCTGTTTCGCAGCACGGTTGACGAAAACGACCCAAACGGGTTTTTTACCGGGCAGTCCGAGTTGGTCAGCGGGGTATTTTGCGGGGGCGTATTGCTGACGCAGTGTCCGGAAACCCTTATCGGCGCGCCACGCGTCCCAAAACTCTGGCGTGGCGATGGCGTAGTGCTGGTCATTGAATTTGAGGTTGAACGCGGTTCTGATCTTGTGTTCCTGTTCACGCTGTCTGTGCCGGTACCACATGAACATCGGTTGCCTTCTCATGCGACACCGCCTTTCCCCGTCAGCGTGTCCACTTCAGCAAGTAGCATTTTTAGGGAGGGTTCCTGAGTTTCAATCAGTTGGAAGGTGTGTTGATCGAACCGGTTCACCCTGTATGCGAGAGTGCCTTGCGTGTAGAGGTCGCGCAGGGCATCGAGCAGGGTTTGCTGGTTGAATTTCATCTTGTAGTGGGTCGTCGCGACGAAAAGGATTTCGTCGAGAATCAGCCAACCGCTGTGGTTGTCCGAGGCGTGCATGAACCGGATGACTTCCAAGAGCGTGGGCGGAGACCCTTCCGCAGGAGACGGAACACTGCTTTTCTCGGTAGTGGACGTTGGAGGCGTATTGGATTCGGATGTCTGATCGGCAGCAGGAGCTTTTGGGGTTTCCGGTTCAAAGAGGGATGGCACGGTTTCACGCGGTGCTTTGACGTGCCGAGTTGGGAATCCGCCGCGGGGTGTGATTTCAAGGGTGCGGGTGCCTGTTGCCCCGAAAAGCGTGATTGTCAGTTTTTTCATCTGTTGATCCTCAGGTTTTGTTTGGGGACGCTGCAACGCCCCCTATGGGTGATTATGGTTTCCAGGTTATTGCCACGTGTTGTTGTAGGTGCTGATGCTTTTGCTTCCACATCCGCCCCAGGGTTTGATTGCGTTACACACTTTGCACCGTGACCAACGCAACTGGTGATACGGCTTTATCTTGTCGGGTGCTGGTGGCGGAACCGGTGAACCGCATCGGGAGTAGCCGTTGCCGTTTGGAGAGAGCCATACCCACCGCCCTTCGTGCCAATGCCATGTGCCGAAGGCGTAATGTTTTCGCCACGCTTCTGCGAGCATTTCAGCGGTTGGGACTTTTTTCTCTTTCATTATGAATTCCTTTTTAGGTTGACTCGGCGGGGTATCTTGTGGTAGGATTAAAATACCAACGCCAAAGTTGATCCTTAGGTCTTGGTTCCGGGGGGCGGCTGCAACTGCCCCTCATTTTCTTATATATAATTATACCATATATTCAATCAAATGTCAAATTAAAATGCACTTTTTTTGCCGGTTTTCCCCCTAAAAAACGCATTTTTTTTATTTTTTTCCTGCCGTGGTATCCAATTGGCGTGTCCTTTGTTCTAAACTCCGGCAGTTATCATTTCTATCGCCTCAATTTTATTTCCTTTTAATTCTCTTTTTTTCCGTGCCAGATTCCCAAACCCAGTCGCGAATGAACCGAGAACCTGCCTGCAACAATACGCAGAAATACCCAAGCAAAAACACGCAGGCAGTCCAGAGGCCATGCAAGCGTAGCGACCAACCGCAAATGCCCCAGACCCCGCCCAAACTGAACCAAGCACCGCCACAAACCACAACACCTGTTTGACCAACTCTTTCCGAAAACCGCCACCACAGGCGACAGACACAGTGCCGAGAGACAATGCTTTGATATGCTCTGCCAACACGATTCAGCGAACGCTGACCCGAACCAATCGCTTGAATCGGAGCGAAGACGGTTAAGCGCCCGATGGCGTTGGGGTGAGTAGGTGGGAGGTGGAAAAGGATAGGATTTGGAAAGCGGCGGATTTGGGATTCGATGCTATTGCGGTGTCAACAGTGCTACAATGTCTGCTGGCAACTGGGTACCGAGGCTCTGCTCCAACTCTTCAACACTTCCATGGTTTCTATGGAATGCAGCGGCGATATCAACCCCGTTGTTCTTGGCAGTCATTAGCTCTGCTTTGGCTTTCTCCCATGCTCTTAGAGGCAACCAGATCATAGTCCGGTTGAGATAGCCATTGGCATCCTGCGGGTTCACTTTAATGGCTGTGGTATAGTCTTGAATCCCCGCGCCAATATCGCCTTTCAGCGCGTAGGCGACACCCCGATTGTTATAGGCTTCGACAAGATCGGGTTTCAAGTCAATGGCTTTGTTGAGGTCTTGAATCGCTGCGTCAAACTCGCCCCTCTGCCTGTAAGCATCGCCTCGATTGTTATAGGCTTGGAAAAAATCAGGGATCAAGTCAATGGCTGTGGTATAGTCTTGGATCGCTGCGTCAACATCGCCTTTCTCCCCGTAAGCGACACCCCGATTGTAATAGGCAAGGGCATACTGGGGGTTTAACTCAATGGCTTTAGTATAGTCTTGGACAGCCGCGTCAACATCGCCTTTCCGCTCGTGGGCGATACCCCGATTGAGATAGGTTTCGGCAAGATCAGGGTTCACGTCAGGTGTGTTTGATTGATTTGCCATTTCCATTCGCCTCCATAAGCGTAACTGCCTGTGATCATCTGCATCTTCGTGCGTCTCTGCCTCCACACAGCGGATTCCTTCCAATTATAACATATTTGGTGAGTAGATGGCAAAGGCGGAATGCATTTGGAGGGTTACCCACGTCTTCATCGGCGCGGTTGCAGTCGAAACGGGAATCGCGCCGCGTTTTGCTACGCTTAGGGTTCGGAGATAGGTTCGAGGGTGAGAGTGCTGCGTTCTCCGGTGGTGTTGCTTATGTGTGAGCGTTTGTGCGTGCCGTTGGGGAGGCGTGTCCAGTTACCACCGGTGCCCTGGAGTCGAAATCTTTTCACGAGGGTGAGTTTGACGGATTTCGTCGTGTACCCCTTGAGGGTACCGGTGTCGTCCGCGATAACTTCGCCCTCGCGATTGTGGCGAGTATAGGTGTATCGGAAATGGAGCATCGTTGCTATTCCACCCACGGCAGTTTATTCCAGAGACGATCCCACCAGTTGCGCGTCAGAAGAAGCGTGAGTTTCTCGCTACAGGTATTAAATTTGGATTTCACTTCTTCAGCCTGTGCTTTGAAGCGGTTGCGTTCATTTTTCAGCGATTCCGCGCGCGCATAGCATTTATTATATGCATCTGTTTCGGCGTGTAGGAGTCTCTCGAATTCATCACGCTGTTCGGTGAGTTCGGTTTTCTCGCGTTCCAGCTGCTCGCATTTCTCGTTGAGTTCCGCAATGCGTTGCTTGATGTGCCCGATCGTGTCGGGGACACCGAGGGCGGAGGCGATCTCTTTGATGCGGTCGGTGTGTTTGACGGTGAGCTGCTCTTTCTCGGATGCCAAGCGGTCGCGCTCGTCTTTGAGTCTGGCGGCGCGCTGTTCTTCGGCTAAGATGTCCCGCTCTGCCTGGACGTGGGCTTCGGTGAGTCGCTTGTTCTCTTTGTGGACGTTGAAGCCTTCAATTTTGTCTTGGACGGCGGTCTCAATGAATTTCGCTCTGGAGATACCGTTTTCCTTGGCTTGTGCGTCGAGGTGTTGACGCAATTTCAGCGTCACATCACAAGATATTCTCACTTTCTTCATCTTTTTATTTTTCCTTGCGGTTCGTTGAGGCGGTTCTGGGATATGATGTTCATTTCCGTAGAGCCGTCCCAAACGTTGTTTGGGACTTCGCGCCTGGGTTAAAGTGGATCTCAGAATTACTTATACACGCTACATCGGTGAGGTTAGGAAACCGCGCTTGGGGATCGACCGACGGTCGATGTGTGTTATCCTCAGTCGCCGCGGGTGCAGAAATCAAGCACAGACGGTGATGTCCCTTGGAGTGGATACGGTGAATTTTGATGCTGGTGTTGCTTCCGAGCTTCATCCTCACACCGCGGGCAGTACGTGGTTACCACCTCACCGATAGGATCGGAGGTTGCGGTGTAGGGGACTGTGCCGTGCTTGGGACAATTAATCCGAATATCGTGAACCGTGACTTTCATATGTATACTTTTTACGAATTTTTATACATATCGGCTAGATATGTATATTTTCTTTATATGAACGGTGAGTTTCATGATCTTTCATCCTGTAGCTTATAGAGAAATTCCATGAAAAGCCGGAACCACTGATGAATCTCAATCTCCCAATTGCGTTGCTGTGCGCGTCTATACCTATAATTCATTGTCGTCATCCTTGGAGAAATGGACGTAAACACACAAGCAGATAAGACCGATCCCGAGGACGAGATAGAGACTCCAGTGTTCTGCCATAAATGCGAGTTCCGCTTTTTTGAGCTGCCATACGTCGTTGAAAAATTCCATTTTATTCTCTAATTCAGAATCTATGTCCTCTCAATGCCGGATTTGTGCTAACGAAAGTGTGCACGTGTGCAGGTGTGCAACTGCCCAACTTTACGGATGCTCTAACACTTTCTAATGTCTTAAGTATATAGGGGATTTCGGACTGGACAGCAGGGGATTCGGAGATGTGATATGCTGATTTACAATAAAATAGCAATAACATTTGGAAAAAAGTGGTCAGTCATCAGAGGCGAGGTTAGGAAACCTCGCCAGCGGGGGAGGGCATGTCAGTTATTAGAAACTTCTACCTCGTAAACGAGGAGTGTGACGATCCATTTGAAAACCCCGACGAGGAAGGGATGGCTGCTGCAGGAATGGATCTGCGTTTCGCCTTCGGGTTCGATGGGATCTGTCCAGTCGTGCCACTTTAGGGTTTTGAAGGGCACGAAGTAGAAGTCGAGGCACTCTTGGAATTCGGGGGTGCTTGGGTTTTCGACGAGATGGATGGCGTGCTGGCGTGCTTCGGTGATGTCGCTTGCTGGAAAGCCTTCGCGGTGCAGGCAGGTTGAGAATCGGACGTTTGGATGGTCAGGCGGTATTTTCGGGGCGGTCGTGATGCCGACACGTCGGACGGAGATGTCCGCTTTATAGTGTTTCATACTTTTAATTTTCCTTGCGGTTCGTTTAGGAGGGTTAGGACTTTCTCGTTCCATTCCGTATATCCGCTCTCCAAATGTAAAGCTAAGACAAATTATGCCATTAAAGGCATAATTTCATTACGAGCTACGCGCTTAGGGAATGTGCGATGAATCGCACCACTACGAACACCAGTTTTCGCCCCAAACGGTTTTGTTGGCGCGGATGTATTCTTCTTCGGAGATACCGAGTGCCTCGCGGTCTTTCTCGGAGAGGACGAAGGTTGTCATGTGCTTTTTGTAAAACTCAGCGAAGTGTGTCGTGATGAGATGCGAAAAGTCGTAGGGCAGTCCAGTGATAATCTCACGGGTATCCCACATCCCGATGAGGTGTCCTACGTTTTGGAATTGGAAGCCGCAGTGTCGGGATCCCTGTCTGAACACCCCATCCTTCTGAAAATCGAACCATTTCCAGGTCCAATAGACTTGAACGTTGCCTTCTGGGTAAAGTGCGCCGACGCAGGTGGTCGTGCCTTGGAAATTGCGTCCGTAGATGGGGGTTCGGAATTTGTTTTCGTTGCGGAGTTGGATGCTGTTCATGTGGGCCATCCGATTTCTGCGTGTCGTGCGCGTTTGGTTTCTATATCCTCGTTTGCCATTCGCAGGAGGACATCGGCGTGGCACGGTAACGGTGAACACCAACACACGAGATTCTTACCTCTGAGCGGTTCCAACCAATCTTTCTCATAAAAATCCTTGAGCTCGGCATAGGTTTGGAACTCCTGAATGGCTTGTTCTCGTGTTTTGGTTTTGGAGGTTTCCTTATAGGGGTTGCCCCATTTGGAGGGTCTGCCGACGTAAACGGCATCTTCCGGTATTTCACGAGGGCGACGTTTGTTGTAGACTTTCGGCATCTTTTTATCCTGTCCGGTCCTTTCGTTGGTATCCTTCATTTTCGATGTAGACAATTTTTTGGGAATCCCGAAGTTGGCGAAGCGCAATTTTTGTCTCTTGAAACTTTGATCGAGTCGCTTGTGCAATCACACGCGTGCCCTTCGGTGTCGTTTCTGTGCTGAGATACGCTAAGATCCTCTCTTTAATATCTGGAGCGTTCATCTTCTGCTTCGGTTTTGGTTTTTGTTTCGATGCAAATTGATTCTCACTTTTAGAGGGGTTATCTATGTGTATCATGACATCATTGAGTAGTATCTCAAGGGTCGATGTTCTGCGTTCGAGGCGTTCCACTTTTTGCGCCAATGCATCGGGTGTCTCACTCTCAGGATTTTCCCCGATAGGCGTTACCGCGTTGCTGGGCGTGTCGGAGGATTGCGTTTGGTGATTTGACATGTTGTTTGGTTTCCCTTCAAAGATGTGTTTTGGCAACTCGTATCCTGTGTCCTGCGTGCTTTCAACGATGTTAGCGACTTCATCGCCCCAAATGCCCTGAATTACGTAGATGACCCCTTCGGGATGTCCGGCATTCTGTCTGAGCAATTTCGCATATCGGCAAGCGTCGTGTAATCGGACGTGTAGGAGTTGCTGGGGTGTTAAGTCTGTCATAAAGATGCAAGCTGGAAGTTTACACTACCGTTCAATTCATCGCAATGTTCAGTTGTGCGCCCAGGAGTTCCTTTGCGGCAAAACTGAATTGCTTGGCATCCGCGAATTCCATATTACACAACCGGGGATATTGGGCTCGGGTGTAGTTGGACTCTATCATGAGCGAGTCTTGAAGGTTATAGGCGTGTTGTTTTGTCTTCAGCAGCCAGAGCGCGATGAGTGCCTCGGTGCCAAGGTGCTTCCATTCGGGTGCCCATTCGGCGAAGTAAGGCGTATTCACTTCAGCGGCACTGTAGTGCAGGAGGGACGTGTCGAAATGCCAGTTCGCTTCGGTTTCATTGAAGAAGTAGGCGGCGACGTTCTGATCTTTCTTTTCGTAGTCCTCTCCATGGACAGCACAGTTCGCAGCGTGGAGCCATTTCGCTCGTTCTGCTGCGCCGATGAGATGCTTGGCGAGTTTTTGGCGTAGGGGATTTCGGGGTTGAAAACCCCTCCCACTTTCTTGTTCAGACATCCGAACCCAAGTGTCTTTAACATCCATATCGTTTTCGTGGTGGAGACTGACATCTGCGACAGCCCAGCCCCAGGTATGGCGTAGGACGTGTCCAAAGGGGAGTTTAATGTCGGAGGCGTCTTGGCGTTTACCGATACCACGGAACGCCCAGTAGTTAACGTCAAGGATACAGACGGAATCGTACCTGTGTCCGTAATTTCCGAAGAGGATAAGCGGTTGGTTGCTTTCCGGGTTTTTCGTGATGAGGGTGCCGGGCGGCAGATCGATTTTCTTGAGTGCGGTTCTGATGCGTTCTTGGGTCCCGTCCTCGCAAGCGATGTAGAGATGCACGCCTTTCATCACGATGTCGGTATTGTTGATAAGCCCCGCGAGCGTCCAGGGGAGCATCTTCTCCTGCCACTCGATGTCGGCAGCGTTGATCTCAATCACGAGTGCGGTGTGTGAAGCGGGAATGTGCGGGACTTGGTATTCAAGCGGACACTGTGGTAACTGGGTTCTTAGGTCGTTCATTTCTTTTCCACCTCTGCTGTTAAAATCAGTTGAAGCAGTAATTCGAGTGCTTTTTCTGAGCGTTGATGTGTGTCCCCGATAAGCCGGTTTAGTTTATCAAGGTCGATTTCCGCTCCCAACGCCTGTAGTGCGCCGTTGATGCCTTTGAGGGTCCCCACCGTGAATGCGAGTTCAGAGAGAGCACAGGCATACGTATGCTTATCGATTATGATCTTGTCCATCAGTTGCCTCGGTTTGGTAGCATGGTGCCGTCTTGGACGGTAAAGGTGGTTTCCTGTTGAAAGGGTATCATCAATGCCCCTTCGTTTTCTGGATTGGATAACACGGCATCGACGGCGGAAACGCCCTCCTGCTTATAACTTTTATGTCCATCGGCAGACCAGAAATTCGGCATATCCACACACTGATAAAAAACACGCTGTCCCTCCGCTTTTGCCTGTGCTGCCTTTTTCGCAATCCATTCTTTGACTTTCCCCGGTAGTACTGGCTCATATTCTTCAGGGATCCCCATTCTATTTTTAACCACTTTGATACCTCCGTTACTTTAGAGTCGCCCCAAACGTCGTTTGGGACTTCGCGCCTGGGTGATGAAAATTAGTATCTCCGAAAGAATCGGTTGAGTTCTCTATCGATTGCCCGACGGATAACAGAGAGTTCTGAAACACCTTTCGCCCGTGCGATTTCTTTGATCTCGCGCCGCTGTTCGGGTGTAAAAAACTGGCGTTCCTCTTTCGCTTCTTCCTGTTCTTCATACTGGTCGACTGCGCGTCGCATGATTTCAGATTTGAGGAGTCCGGTTTTCTTACTCTGTTCATCGATCCATTCGATTTGGTGTTGGGTGAGTGTAAATGTAGTTCGCTCAAGTTTAGGCATTCAGTGTGTGTTCTCCGTGGGCAGATGAAGATAATTAGTCTTTTTATAATCTATTATTTTATCATAAGCAAGATAGATTTTCAAGTGTTTAATGGTTTTCAGTTATCAGTTACAAGAGATTTTGGGTAACAATCGACCGATTTCCCTTCCTCTGACCACTTTTTTCATATTTTATTGTTTATGTATTGTAAATCAGCATATCAGGATGTTGAATGTGGTTTCAGGGGTTGGGTTCGGCAGAGTATACTATTTTTGACTGTGATGTTCCATGATGTTCCATGATTTTAAGAGGTACTCCCTCTTTACGGATTATTAACGAAATAAAAAGAACACGTCCCCAGCGGGTCTGAATTAGAGCTGGAAAGTATCCCCAGCGGGTCTGAATTAGGTTCTGAAGCGTATCTCAAGAATCTCTAAAGTGGTTCTAAAACCATCTAAGTGGGTCTGAAACCATGTCTAAGTCTCCTCAAACTTCTCCTCTTGACGCGGCGATTAAGAAGTGCCTTGTAGGCGGTATGAAACGGAATCATGAAATTTATAAAGCCGTGGGAGGCTCGGTATCCTCTATAAAGAAACGCCTTTCAGTACTCACGAACCGTGGCGAAATTAAGCGTGAGGGGACAGGGAAATATACCTTACCGGAGGCTCCAGCAGCGGTGCAAGATGCGCCGGCGGGGGCGGAAAATTCGCGTGAAGCGTCTGACAACATAGAAACAATTAACAAGATGTTAAATGTCTATGACCTGCTATTGGACGATATTGTGGCCACACTTACATCAGAATTGGCTACGAAGACGACGATCGAAGAGAAGATAGACTTGATAAAAAGTCTACGCTGGGTAGCGGCGACGATAGATCAGTTGATGAAACGGTGGTATCTGGTGCATCGGGGGTATGACACAAACACGCGGCAAGCGGTGGAAGATGCCAAGCAGAAAACGGTGGAACGAGAGCAGCATGACCTTGAAAATGCGCCACCTGAAAAGCAGTTGAAGGTTATTCGGGAATATGACGAGAGCATGCGAGAGATTCTCGCGAAGATGCCGAAACCGGTACAAGAGGAAATCACGGTGTAACTGAAAATATGCGTAACGTTTACCAGTTCCGTGAGGGTGCTTTTGCTGTATATGGTTCGATGGCGGATCTGTGGGGTTCGCAGGCAAGTGTGAAAATTGCGGGCGGCACTTATGATGCTGGTAAAACGTATAGTCTGTGTGCCTATATAGATAAGTTGGCGCTGGATTGGCCTGGGGCTCGGATGACCTTCATTCATAGGTCTCTGAACCGAGTGTATCGGAACATCATCCCGACGTATGAGAAATATCTCGGTTACAAACCGCCGAGTCGCGATGATAACCCTGAAGGCAGAGACGTGACACGGTTTGGGGGTGAGCGTCCGGAGTTTTTCGAGTACGACAACGGTACTCGGATCTACATGAACGGGTTGGACAAGCCGCAGAACCTGTTATCCGATTTCTTTGATGCAGGGTTTGTCAACCAAGCCGAACTCGTGCCTTTTGATGCGTGGGACGAACTGACGGCGCGTGTCTCTGAACGGGCTGGGACGATGCCGATTGCGATGCTTGTCGGGGATTGCAATCCGAACGTTCCGAATCACTGGATACGCGATCAAACGAAAGACGACAAACTTAAGTATTTCCGGATGTCGTTCTTGGACAACCCTGAGATCATACAACAGGGTTCAGATCGACTGAGGGCTTTCAAGATTGCGTTTGAGAACAACCCGGATCCGAAGTTGCTCGATCAAATCATGGATCTGTTTTCGGATAGCGGCTTACGGCGTGTAGAGAAACTCAAGAATCTGGATGGGTTAAGGTTTAAGCGGGGTTTCCTCGGACTCTGGGCATCGGGTGAAGGGTTAGTTTTTGACGATTTTGAGCCGGAGACGCACATCGTTGACGTAACCATCATGCCGAATTGGCCTCGCTATTTGAGTGTTGACTGGGGGTTCCGTAATCCTGCGAGCGTTATCTGGTGGGCGCACTCTCCAGACGATAGGCTCTATGCCTATAAGGAAATCTACAAAACGCGGTTAACGAAACCGGACTTGATCCAGCTGATAACAGATAACTGTGATAGAGACGATCGGATACGGTATGCCGCGGTAGACAGTGAGGATCAGGACGGTGTAGAGCAGCTCAAGCGTGCTAAATTCCGGGTGAACGAACCGAAAAAAGACAGGGTTGCGCAGATCGACGCTGTCAAGGAACGGCTGAAGAAGGACGCCACAGGTCAACCGGCGATCTTTTTCTTACGGGATCGGCTGGTGCATCCGCCAGATGAAGACCTGAAGGAAGATTACCGTCCGGTTGAGGTCACAGACGAATTTTTGAGTTTGAGTTATGCCGAGAAATTGAAAGGCACGCGCAGAGACGATGAGGATGTCGTCGGTGACAATCACGGGGTGGACGGCACGAGTTATCTGGTGCAGAGTCTCGGAAAACGACGCGGTGTCGGTAGCGGACGCGTCATCCACGGATCGGTGAAAATGCGATAGTATGCGGAAATACAAGAAAGGTCAAAAAGTCTTTGTGGTATTACCTGACGGATCAAGTTTGAAAGCCGTGATATTAAGGGTTTCACCTGACAGAAAAAATGTGGTTGTTAGGATAAACGACTCAGCTGAAATGCTCACCGAAACCCGTTTTTTACGTGATAAAGCTTCCTTACCACATTTTGAAACTGTTTTATGAATCTACAAAGGACACTCCAACACTACAGCAAACGGATTTTCGGCAGGAATCCAAAAGCAATTGCGAAGCACCGTAACACACGGGCATTGAGTGGCGGTCGCGTCTCGATGCAGGATCCGCATCGGCAGCACACGATGTATCATGTTGCCCCGCCGGAACGGTCGCGAAGTGTGTGGCAACTGAAAAACTGGACAGAAGAGGAACTGCTACATCTGCCGGTGGATCAGTTCATGAAACTCGTCACGAGTATCAGCCCGGAGGTCAAAAAAGCGTATGAGGATTTCCTGCGGAACGCGAACGAATCTTGGGGTTACCAAGTGAAGCCGAAAGGTGCAACCCCGGTTATCGATGGTTTCTTTGACAGGCTTGCGGCGAAACATCATGATCCGGACGTGTTGATTGACAGAGTGTTTGCCGGCATCTACAAAGGCGGCGCTATTTTTTGGGAGCTGGAACTCAACGAAGCGGCGGACATGGCGATGGACATTGCGGTGATGGATCCTTATGTTGCGCGTTTCAATCGTCACGGCAACGACTGGGAGCTCGGTCAATGGCAGCAAGGGAAATGGGTATCGCTACAGGACGATCCGACGGTGATGTATGTGCCGTTCAATGCGGGCCCGAATGAACCCTTCGGCAGGTCTATGTTGGAATCGGCACCGTTAGATGTGATTCGGATGTTAGGGGTGATGCACGATTTTCGGAGAGTCTTGGAATCGCAAGGCTGGGCGCGGGCAGGGTTTAAGGTGGATTCGGAGAAGTTGCGAGACTTCATGCCGGCGGATGTCATCGGTGATGTTGATAAGGAAGACGAATTTATCCAAGACTTCCTTGCGGGTATCAACCAGCGGTACTCAACTTTAAAGCCGAACGAGGGGTATGCGTATTTAGACATCGTGGAAGTCGAAATGCCGAAGGGCGGTCAGATGCAGACAAGTTTCTTCGGATTGGTCGATGGGCTGATGAGACTATATGACCGTCGGGTGGGTAGAGCTACGGGCAGCACCCCCATAAAACAGCACAGTAATGAATCGGTCGCGGAGTCCCATGCCGTTGAACAGAGACGTGACTACCGAATCAACATATCGAGTATCCAGTCGACGGTTGCGGGTGTCATGTCGACGCTCCTTGGGTACGTCTTACGGGCGGAAGGACGGCAAGGGAAGGTCCAGTTCTATTTCGAGAACACACCGGATCCGCAGGACGTGAAAGCCATGGCGGAAGCGGAGGGGACGAAGATTGACAACCTCAAAAAACTCAAGGAGCTGCAGGGTATGGAGGGCATTGAAGACAAGGACTATCAGGACGCGCTTGAGAAGTTCAAATCGGAAAAAGACAGGCATTCCGCAGGGCTGCGGACGTATGGGAGTTTAGATTGGATGCAAGTCAGAGAGGGCATCGTCAATTAACGATGCCTAAAAGAGGTATTCCTGTTCGGCATTTGACGTATCGGGAATATCTTTCGAGAGGAACTCGGCACGACGCTTAAGGGTATAATCATGAATTTCATACCAAAACCGAGACAACGCAATGATATAGCACCATTCGGCTTTTTGGCGTTTGAGGGTACTCGGATGTCTGCCTTCTTTGGCAAGCCTTCTCATTGGGTTGTTCTCGCCCAGGAAGTGATGTGTGCCATCCTCAAGTCGTTTACGATTTTGGCTACTCCCGAGGAAGTTATGCGTACCATCCTTGACGCGGCGACGCTGAAAATCACTACCAAGAAAATGGTGTGTGCCATTTTTAGAACGTTGTTTCATTGGATTGCTATCCCCAAGAAAGTTATGTGTGCCATCCGCTACGCGTTTATGGCTTGGATTCTCCTTTCCGAGCAAATTATGGGTGCCATCCTTGATTCGTTTTTGGTTGTTGTGACGCTGAAAATCACTATCAAGGAAGTTATGTGTACCCTCTTCAAGTCGTTTTTTGTTAACCGCATCTCGTTTTATTTGAGCACGCCTCTGAATTTCACTGTCAAGAAAAGGGTGTGTTCCGTCCGCGATGCGTTTGTGACTTGGGTTGTTCGTCCCCAGAAGATTATGTGTGCCTTCTTCAACGCGTTTAGAGGCTTTTTTACTTATTTTTTGACGTGTTTCTTCGGAGGGGATAACACCCTCACCTCCCTCGGTCAGATTATAGCCCGATGGAGACAGTGTTTGAAGTCGGCGAATCCACCAGCGTTCCACCGCATTCAAAGCCTCTTGCGAAATGCCGGGGTATTGGATGATTTGAAGAGAAAAGGTGTTAGCACCATATTTTTTGATAGCATTATGGATACGAGGACACGTAGGTTCTTTTCCGCGCAAATGTTGTGTAGCACGTTTGGGCAAATTACTATCTTTACCAACATACTGTTTGTCGCTTGGGGACGTGAGAATATAGATACCAGGATTTTCCATAAGAAACTCCTTCGGGGGTTGTATTGCTAAAAGTGTATTGCTCCCGATGCTATTCGGTGGTGGTAGAGACCCCGCCTTGCGACGAGGATAGCATTCTCTACCAGCAATACATCAATATTATAGCATTTTTGACATGAAACGTCAAGAAAAAAAGAGAGCGTGAAGAGGTTTAGATCAACGATTGAAAGGAGGATAAGTATGGAAGATATAAGACTTTTCCCTGTTAGCATTGGTACTCGCGCGATGCATTCGGATCTCCCCGAAGAAGATGATGACAAATACTGGGTGCGCATCACCGCAAGTAATGACAAGTTGGATCGGCATAATTCTATGATGGATCCCAAGACCACTCTCAAAAACTTTGAGAAGGACGCGAAAGCGAAGCCCGGCGTGTCGTTGAAGGACCATCACGCGTGGCGATCTTTCGGCTATGGACGTTCAGCGAATGCGATTCTCACTGACAAAAACGAGTTGCTGATCGATTTCTTCATTCTCAAGAACATGGAATATGATGGGGGCAGTCGTGAGTTCCGAACTTCTGAGAAATTGATCAGGGCAATTGAACACGAATTAATCAACCAGGTCTCTATCGGATTCTACGATGCGCGTGAGATCTGTAATTTGTGTAATCTCCGATACGGCGGTACTCCTATTGGGATTGGGAACCCGAACGTGAGGGGCAATGCACTCACAAGATGGGTAAACAGTACGAAAACAAAGATGGCAAAATGGAAAAGGCTACTTACACGATCTTCGATGCGAGGCTGAAAGAGGTCTCCCTCGTTGAGTTTGGCTCTAACCGACACACTTCCATCGAGAAGCAGCGGTTTCTCATGTACGGGTGGGGTGACCCAACCGCTTACGGGTTAGGTAACCCAATGCCTACCGACATACCTGAGAGCGAAGTCGCGGCTCGGATGCGAAGTTTTATGGAGGAATTTACAGTGACAGATAATGAGTGGATTGAGAAATTGCGTGATGCGCTAAAGGTTCCGGGTATCCGTTCGACGGACGAACCCGATGAAGTTGTGAAGGCATTGGAGACTGAGGTATCGACCCTTCGCACCACTGTTTCAACCCAGAAAGACGAGATCGCTGATCTCACGAACGCCTCACAGGATGTGGACACGGCGCGTCAGCAGATCGTCACGACGTTGCGGGAGGATTTGGATCTCAAGGACGTGCGGTCTACCGATGACCCCGATGCCGTAATAGAGAAGGTGAAAACGGAAGTGACGGATCTCCGCGAGAAGGTTGAGGAACAGAAAGACGAGATCGCCGATCTGACGAAAGCTGCCGAGGACGGCGAGGCGTATCGGGAGTCGCGTGTTGAAGAGGCGATCAAGCAGGGTAACCGTGCGTATGGTGACGACTTCGATGAGGAGTATCACCGCGAGTACTACGGCGACATGCCCTTGGAGAAACTCGAAGAGCATATCGCGCAGAACAAGAAAAAAGGCGATGCGGCGTTACCGGCGGGCAGAAGATCAACCGACGACCATGAACCACCCCCAGAGCGAACGAAACGGACCCCGCGTCAACGGAAGCGGAGATGGCGATAGGGAAGAGGGGATAGGGAATTCGGGGTTGAAAACCCCTCGCACTTTCTCGTTCAAAACCCTTCCCACTTTCTTGGTTGCAAACCCCTCCCACACTCTCTTTAACCGACAACCAATTACAGGAGGTATAGAAAACGATGGCTTTAAAGGAACACCCGCATGTGGTGACGACGAGTATCCGGCATGATAAGAAGACGATCACATACGACATAACCGCCAAACACCGTAGCACGGCAGTCGGCAAGGTCTATAAAATCAATGACGAGGGCAGAGCCGAATTACCCGCGGATGGCGAAGCGTTTGACGGCGTGATCATCGCTGTTGACGACACACAGATCACCGGTGCGTACCTATTCGGTGGGTTGCGTGTCCCGCTTGCGAGCGGTGTGACCGTCAAGCGTGGCGATAAACTTGTGGCTGGACTCGGACCGAGTAATGCGAAAGGGTATGTGAAAGCGGTAGCGTTGCCTGCCGACCTTGCGGAACTTTCTGCGACGGACATAGATACCGATGCGGAGAAGTTGACAGCTTACAACGCCGCTCGGACGCAGCTTAACGCCGTAGTTGCGGCTTTGAAGGGCAAAGGCTCGGTGCTGGAGTTTGACACCACACATGCGCTGATCACAATGCCGGGGTAGGTCAACGGACCGATGACCCTTGATTTTCGGACAATAATGGGCGAGTCGATCTTGCCCCTACGAAAGGAGAAAAGAGAATGTCTTTAATGACGACACGAGAAATCGTAGAAAGGTATGGGAATCCATCGCAGCGCGCTGGGCTTGTCGAGCAAGCCGCGGATGCGGGCATGCCGTTTTCTGCGTACATTGATTCCCAATATGACCCGGAGAAAGACGGCGAGTTGGGTGCCGATGACGAACGGCTTTCAGCGTTTGAGGTCGTGCTTGACGATTTGGAGATGACCACCGTCTGCAACCCTGCTGCGGGTGTCTGGCCGACTCGCTGTGAAGACGTGATTGGCGATCCTGCGAAAGAGTTAGCCCTCAAAGAGATGTGTTTGAACGCGTATCGGAGTACGGTGTATCGCCCGCAGATCGAAGCGGCGGCACGCAAAGCCGAAAGACGTGCGCGTTGGGAACGTGCTGGCACTTTCCAAGATGTGCATGATACGCCGCCTGGCTCAACGCTCACCCCTTACCACGATGCGATGGCGCACTGGGACGAAGACGTGGAAGTGGACATCGCGCTTGAGGAATTGACGACGCGCATGGCAGAGACGAGCAAGAAAGACTACCGTGCGACGATCCTTGAGTATGATGAAGATGCCTTCCGTGAGGAGCAGCGGACCCCTGGAGCGGATCCCCCGATGGCGACCTTCGACACCTCTGAGCGTCCCATCCAGCCGAAAAAGCGGATGTTAGCGATTCCATTCACGTATGAACACCTTCGGGAAGTCGAGTTCATTGACAAAGCGATGGAACACGTCGAGGAGATCGCTGTCCAGCGGATCATGGCGAAAGTGGATGAAGGGCTTGAGACGATGTTGCATGGTGCAGGTGGCGACGACCTCGGTGGCACGCTGATTCGGCTGCAGGAACTGGATTCCGAGGCAACCGATACGATGACCCCGAAAGCGTGGCTCTCGATCCAGAAGAAGTTCAAACGTTCCTATATGTTGACATCTGCGATCGGGTATGACCCGGATATCACGGATCTCCAATTGGCAAAAGTTGCTGGCACGAATGTGATGCTGGTGAACATGAATGAGCGTCCCAACGCCGTCATGAGCGGGTATGGTGGGAGCTTCTCCGTAATGAACCAGTTGGCGCAGGGGGTTCGGGTCGGGTGGCACGACTACCTTCAGGATCGGATTCAGGCAGGCACCGGGGGCAGTTCGACGAAGCACAATGCGTTTGTTGTATATGACAAGCGGAAAGCGGTCGAGTACGTTTCCCAAATGAACACAGACATCATCGAGACGACGCGGGATATGCTCAAGCAGGTCGAATACATCGTCTGCTCCGAGATCTGGGGCTGGATTTCGTATCAGCCGAAGAAAGCGATCTACGTCGTGGTGTTGGGCGAAACAGGAGCCAAGGCACTGAAAGTATTGGAATAGTGAAAGGTTGGAAGACTGGAGGATTGGGTGTCCATCCCTCCATCCTTCCATTCCGTTCTTCCACTGATGGAGTTCTTTATGCCGGCAACGATACTGACTTCAACACATTACGATGCGGTGCGTGGGCTGATTGCGCCGGATGTCACTGCGGATCATATCTCCGATGCCTATCTATCGCAGCAGCCCTTCGCGCCGGACGCTGAACGCGAGGTCCGTAAACGCTTACGAGCGGAGAACATTGATGCCGACACATTGACAGGCGAGGCATTAGAGGTGGCTCGGTTGGCCATGATGCATCAGTGTGCATCTGAGTTGTGCGTCGTTGCGGCACAGATCCTTCAGTCAGACCAGATTGAAATTGTCACGCGGGTCCAAGAGATTAACTGGAAAGACAAGCGTGCGTTTCATCAGGCGAAGGTCACCGAGAAGGTTGCGGATGTCGTCACGGAGGTTCAGGCATCGAGGACTCCTGTGGGTTCGCAAACGAAGCGGCGCGTTCCGTTTGCGGTGGTCGGCTAACGCCTGGGATGTAGCGTCAATTATGGCAAGATTTCGGATTCCGCCACAACATAGAGAAACCGTGACAATCATAAGGAAATCTGCGTATGATGCCACGGATGAGACGACGGTTGCCGAAAATGTGACCTGCATGATCCAACCGCTCACCTCCGGGATTCCGCAACGAGAGGCGACGCAGCTCCGGTCGAATGTGGCAGTGCAACAAACAGAGGCAATCGCGTTGCTATCCAAACCGAATCCGAATATTGCAAAAGGCGATGTTCTGGTGCGTAAGGATTTGAGTGAGTTCCGTGTGGCGGACGTTTTGCAGGTGAAAGGCAGCCCTGTCCAAAGATTGTATCTCAGATCCCAGGGAGTCTTGTAGAAGGTCAATAGCAATGCTGTACTGGCAATACACCAATAAGGACGCTGAACATGATTCACATTCATTTTGACGCACTCCTGAGAACAGAGGCTTTCGTTGAGAGGGTCGAGACGCGGTTGCAAGATGCGACGCGGTTCTGGACAGATTTTCTCGCGCCGTTTGTTTGGGACGAGATCGACGATATTTTTGACAGTGAAGGTTACGGTCGATGGGCGGGACTGGATCCGTTGTATGCGGCACGGAAAGGGGTCACGCATCCGGGGAAAGGGATTTTGGAGCGTGAAGGCACCTATCGGGATGCGGCGACACATCCGAATCGTCCTGGCTCTATTGCGGAATACAGTGCGCAGGAATTGGTACTGGGAGTGAGTGGCGGATATTTCCAGTCGCGGTTCGGTGCGAATTACCCTGCGTTGCATGAGGAAGGGAATGATGAAACGAACCTATCGGCGCGCCCTGTTTACGAACTCATCGCGGCGGGTGAACGGTTTGAGGAACGGGTATCGCAACTCGGTGAGAAATGGCAACGCGAGGAGATCGCTATCTTAGAAAGGAGCCTCACATGAACGAAATGGAACACCAATTAGTAGACAAGACGCTTGAGAGCATACACCAACTCGAAATGAAGATCGTAGAGGTGCAGGGCGACATCCGTGCGATGCGGGAGCATAACGACGCGCAGCATGAAAGCTTGTCAGAGAAACTTGACCAAAGCATCAAAGTCGACACCCATCGTCTCGACACGCATTCCAAAGAACTGGATAACCACATGGAACGCCTCGCAACCCTGGAGGAATGGAAAAACCAGTTTGAATCGGCAATTAAGAACCGAATCGCAGTCTCTCAGAGCGTCGCGACGGTTGCGGCGGTGATCGTCGCATATCTATTGAGCAAGTTTTTGTAAGAATACCCAGTGCTTGCGGAAAATAGGGAGGATTCATGATTAATATCAGTATTGTTCAAATCGGGGTTATTCTGGGGATCGTGCTTTTCTCTATACTGCTCGGCAGATCGCTGGGTCGGAAAAGCACGCCGAAAGCAAGGGAAGTCTCCGATGCCCATTCACCGCAGGCGGTAAAGTTTTTCTCATCGGCGAAGGACAGGGACACAACGATTTTCATGTTGCTCTGCTTTGCGACGGTGTGGCTGCTGGCGCGATGGTTTCAGGAGCATATAGATGTGGCAACGGTTTCGCTGGTGTTGGGGAGCTTGATTACCGTCATTATCACGATGGGGGCAGCCCTGTATCCTGAAGGGAATAACGACACAAAGAATGGAGACGGTCATGGATGAAAAACACCGCCGGGCGCGGATCGTTGACGCACTTTATGAACTTTTCGAGCCACTTCGCGAAGATTCAGAATGTCCTTACGACGAGATGGACACGCCTGATGCCGAACGGAAGTTTCCGATTCGGGTCAAGACAGTTCAAAAACGGTATATGCATTGGACGAGTTTGGATCAGCAGGGGGCGATTCCCGCGCTGCTTCTGAATTTTGACGAGGTGCTCCGCAAACGCGATGGCGGTGCGAATACGGAGTTTGCAGCGTTGGGTGAAACAGAAGAATATCTTCCGATCGCTTGCGATGTGGTTTTAAAAGAGTCTACCGAATTCCCTAAACCCCTGACAGATCAGGTCTCTGATGCGATTTATACGGTCGAACGGCTCATCAACGGAACACCGGATTTAGATGTCGAGGGTGTCTATCGAACGAGAATTCAAGAAGTCCACACGAGCGCGGGCAGAATCAGTGCCATCGAGGGAACCCCGTTTGAAATTGTACGTTTCAGAATTCTCGTAACGCATATATACCCATCCAACACAAGCGTGTAGTTTAGGGTTTGGGACCCGCCCCTTACAATAACGGATAAATGGAGGAAAAAGCAATGGCAGAGAGAAGGCAAGCCGAGAAAACTTCTTTTGTTATAGCACGAGAGACAGAAACCACAGGTAGCCCTGTTACCGATCGGACAAAACTCGTCAAATCCCCGCCGGGAAGCAAGAATCCAGGCAAGTATCGACGGTATGTCGTCACGGCGTGGAATCACGACGAGGATTCAGAGAAGCAATCGAGCGATTCGCTGCGTGCGGGGCGTGCGGATGTCTTCGGAGAGGATGGCTACCTCTGGGGTTCAGGAAACGTAGAGATAGAGATCCCCTCAGAAGAAGGGTTCTTGGATATTATTCAAGGCGTGCTGGCGGATCCGACCCCTGTGAGCGTTGCGCTCCCCACCAAAACGCTTGTCGCGGCGGACACAGATTTAGATGACATCGATGCGGATACCTATTTTTCAGGCGTAACCGATGTGCCGGTAACAGTCGTCAACGATCAGAACCTATCGGGGGCTGGCAACAAGACGATTGCGGAGGATCTCAGTGCGTATCGCGATGCGCTCACATTGACGGTGGCACCGGATAGCGATGCGGCACTCACAAACGCTGCTACGCCCGGCACGATTGTGATCACCTACACAGACGCAGCGGGAGAGACAGGGACGTTGTCGTTGAGTTTCGAGGATTCAGTGAAAACCGCTGCACAGACAACAGAACTCCCTGCGGGTGCCACGGTGGCACGGGTTCGGTCGACGGGCTGGAATGCAGGGAAATTCTCCATCACGACCGCGATTGCTGGGAATATCGTGCGGAATCCTGAACCGGATCGTCCGAGTCAGATTCGCGTGAAATACACGGGTGCTCTCACCGACCATACACTTCTGATCAGAGGGGTGCGACGTGTTGGACTCGCTTCAAATGACACGCTTCCCTTGAGAGAGGAGATCGACTTAGATTCGGATGCCTCGACAAGTAAGTATTTCCACAAAATCCATAAGGTTATCGTCAAGGATGCAAACGGGACTGTTGTTGATACCTCGGGGTTGACAGGAGACCACAAAGTAGAGATGATAGCGGAGCCGGGTGGATATGAAACAACACTGAAAACGGTCAATGACGAGTTCCTCGGCTGGACACTGGAGCCTGAAGTTGGGGGTGAGCCGTGGTTGGTCACGAAAGGGGTCCCCATCGGTGCGGAGATCGAGGTCGGTGAAAGTATCGGCGCGACGATTGATATACTCTCTAACCGTGTGGACAAACGCCGGACGATCGAAGGTGGCGATGAAGAGCAGTTTACCCCGACGGCTGTGCAATATTCGTTCCCCAATGTTCCCAAAGAGAATGAAGAGTTCGCGTTTGTGGGCAGACGCTTTTTCTCTGGGTATGGTCGATACTTGGAAATAGATGGCGAAGCAGTGATCTGTGACGCGGCTCCTGTGTCGGTGGTTCATAATTACGATTTTTCTCAGGGCAAGCTACCGGGGCGTTTCCGTAGGGATACGGAACCCACGGCACGCCGGAATGTAACGTCCAGTGTCCAGACGAAGTATGAATCGGGGACGAGCGAAGAGGATATTTTTGTCCGCTGGGACGAGAAATTTAGGAACAACGAGAGTGTTTCGGTGCGCATCGTAACCTACCAATGGCTCGGAAATGGAAAACAACTTGCGATCATATACACCATGCCGAACTGTGAAATCACGAGTCCTGTGCGCGTGGCGGCTACCGGTCCTGGGACGATCCCTATAACTATCGAGTTGAAAGCGGTTCCGCCTGAGGGGGAGGTTGAAGGGGAGCTCATTGTGACGATTATCGGGAATGACCAGTGGGTGCAAGTCTGAACAGACCTCTGTAAGGGCGAGGCGACCTCGCCCCTACGACGACTGACAACTCTAAATAGGAAACATTTATGCCAAAGAAAAGTATCCAGGAACAATTAGATGCTCGAATCTCATCGCGAAGGGCTGCGCAGGTGGTGGATGCATCGGATTTGCCCACCTTTACGCCCGATATTTTTGACCACGACGAGCGAGAGACGGCACTCGTGGAAGTGAATTTTCGTGATATGTCGGCGAGAGTCGTAGAGTCCTCGGACGCACCGAAGATCACACGGGAGGTGTTGGAGACACTTGGGAAGCCTGTCAAGACAGTGGAAATGTTTTTTAATCAAGCCTTCTTCCAAGTGTCGGTTCGTGATGGGATTCCCTTGGAACTCGAAATTCAGCAGTTAAAATTAATGACGGAATACGCGGATCGGGAAAAGGATCCGGTCGTGAAAGAGGAACGGAATATAGAACTCTCAAGGTTGCTGCTCTCTGGCATGCTGGTAGATCCGCAGTTTTCGTATAGAGGGCGGGGTGAAGGGGTTCCGATTGAAACGAGGTCTCGCGTGATGCTGGATTCGTTTGCGGAGGCGTTTTCTGTCGTGAATCAACTCGAAACCGATGCGATCTATCAAGTGACCGTCCGTCGCGGTGTGCCCGCGGATGCATTTGCGATCACGGGCGGAGAGACGTTTGAATTTTACCCGATCGGAAAGCAGAAGAAGTATTTAGAGATGTCGAGTGAAGAGTTATCGGCAGAGATGGCGAGAAATACCGCACGTCGTCGGGTATTAGTGCCGGCGATGATTGTTGACCCGCAACTGTCATACGAGGAGATCGGGGTTGAAAACCCCTCCCACGGGTCGGATGCGCCGTATCCGGTGGGATTGCTGAGTGAACGGTTTATGAGGACCCTCTTTGAGAGTCACCGCGTTGTGAATGTGCCCGCCGCGGGGGTGGCATCTCTTCGGCGATTTCTACGATCTTCTGGAGACAAATCCACAAGCGAGAATTCGGATGGCGAACCAGTTCGCAATGTTCAAGGAGTTGGGGACGACTCCGGCGAACGAGATGTGCCCGGGGCGTGACATCAATTACAAGCTTTCATACAACACCCTATTTTTCAACGCGTATGTGAGGGAAACGAACAAAAATCGGAAGAAGTAGTTAATTTTCTTCAGAGTTCCATTGGCGTATCCAACGGTAAAGTGTACCTGGTTTTACAACATCTGAAAACTTTTTCAATAAGATTTTACGTTTTTCTTTTAGTGAAAGTGTGTCAGGAAGGGAAAAGAACAAGTTGCGTGATGGTAAATACCTTTCGTCTTTGCGTGATTCAGATATTTTCCGCCTCGTTTCGTCTGAGTGCCTTTTGCCTTTGTTCCACGCCTTTTTGCCTTTACCGGCTTCAGATATTTTCCGCCTCGTTTCGTCTGAATGCTTTTTGCCTTTATGTGCTTCAGATATTTTTCGGCGGTGTTCTTCTGAAAGCTTTCTACGTTTACCGGCTTTCGAGAGTTTCCGTCGGGTTTCGTCTGAAATCGTTTTACCTTTGTTGGCTTCAGAAAGTTTCTGCCGAGTTTTCTCTGAGACAGTTTTACCTGTAAGTGCTTCTGAGAGTTTCCTTCGGTGTTCTTCTGAAAATTTTCTACCTTTGCGTGATTCAGACATTTTGCGTTTGGCTTCTTCTGAGTGAGGTTTATAGACTCTACGTTTGTTAGCTTCAGAAATTTTCTGCCGAACTTCAGGGCGTTTCGATGCGCTGTTCTCGGACATTTTTCGCCTCGTTTCCGCTGAGACATATTTACCTTTTTGTACTTCCGAGATTTTCCGTCGGTGTTCTTTGGAAAGCTTTTTACCTTTATGTGCTTTAGAAAGTTTCCGTCTGGTTTCCTTTGAATGTTTTCTGCCTTTACCGGCTTCAGACATTTTTTGTTTTGTTTCCTCCGAGCGCGTTTTACCTTTATTTCCCTCAGAGATTTTTCGACGTGTTTCCGCTGAGGGTGAGCTGTGAGAGCCTCCCATCTGAAGGTTGTATCCGTATGGAGCGAGCGTATTGAACTTCTCAATCGCTTCAATTTCAAGGGTTTCAAGGAATTCAGGAATAATACCATCATGAAGTATCTCATATGTGAAAGCGTCTTTACCGTATTTCGCAATGGCTTTTTTGACAAGTTTGCTTCCATGCGGATACCCATTAAGATGCTGACGTATCCGAGTTTTCACGGCATCGTGAATTGTTTGTCCGATGTAACTTTTACCGTTCACCGTATTGGTGATTTTATAGATGCAGCCCATTGTCAAGTTCCTATGGTTTGGGGACCTCGCTTGACATTTCTTTGGAAGGTTTGTTAAAATAGAAATGCCTTTAGCAAGATCCGAGTTTAGCGACTTAGGTTAATTGTTTCTGGCATCGGGGAGGGGTTACGCCCCCTTCCCACTACCTTCCTATTATTATAGCACTTTCCCCACTTTTTAGCAAGAAAAAATCAATTCGCAATTGACACAAATTGCCCGTTTAGGAGCCGCAGTGTCTTGTCTTTCAAGAGATAAAACGACGTTTCTGTAAGCATGTATCCGCCTTCGGATATTCTCTGATTGACTGTGAAAAGTGCCACAAACTGGAAAGTTTGATGCTCAAGTAATCCCCCTTATCAGGGGCAGATGAACCGTCTACGCTACAAGGATTTACTATGCCTGCTGATGTACAAATCCGCTTCAGAGCCGACTCAAAGAAAGCCCGCACCGAGATCGAGCAACTCCAGGGTGAGGTGCGTGAGCTGCGTCAGCAATTGGGGCAGACGCAGGGTGCTGCGAATAATGCGGCGACGGGTGTTGATAGGCTGGGTGACGAGGCGCGTGAAACTGCGCGTGAGGTCGAGGGGCTTGGGAATCGGTTTCGGCGCACGGGCAGGGGGGCAACGGAACTCACGGGGGCGATCGGGTTCGCTAACCGGGGGGTTGGCGTATTTACGCGTTCGCTGAGTGGCGCGGGAAGCGTGCTGGGGGCGTTAGGCGTTGCGGCGGTTGGCCATCAGATCGGTCGTTTCGGGATTGAGAGCATTCAAGCGGCGGGTCGGTTAGAGCAATACACACGGGCGATCACCCAGATTGAAGGGAGTTCGGAAGCAGCAGAGAAACGGCTTGAGTCTCTGATTGAGATTGCGAACTTGCCGGGGTTGAACTTTGAAGCGTTGACGCGTTACTCCAATAGACTCCGTGCCGCGGGGTTAGGTGCGGAGGACACAGACAAGATTCTGTTGACGGTCGGTCAGACGATTGTGTCCTTGGGTGGCAATGCGTCGACGGCTTCGTTAGCGATGGAGCAGTTGATCCAGGCAGTGCAGCTGGGGAAAGTTGACTTCCGCGACTTTCGCACCATCGTGCAACAAATTCCTGGCTTCTTGGAGGCACTTGGCGATGTTCACGGTGTAGAAGCGAACCTTGAGGGATTGCATGCGGCGTATCGGAGAGTTGGGGGGAGCATCCGGGACCTGTTGATTCCGACGTTTGATGAGTTATCAAGACGTTTTGATGCTCCGCCCGCGGACAGTTATATCGTTGTAATAGACACACTCCAGAACTCGATACTTCTGACCAAAGCGGCAATTGGGGACCTGTTCCTCCCGACCATTACGGATGCTGCACGTGTGTTATCGGAATTCCTGGATGTGGTTCGTGTTGGCACGAAAGATGTTTCGACGTTGCCGGAACCGATACAGGAGATTATTGCGGGTGCGCAGTCGCTGTTCGAGGCATTGCAGGAGCTCGGGGGTGCGCTGATTCGGATAGTGGGACCCCCTATCGGTGCGTTAGCGGATTCACTTGGCGGGTTGTTAGGCGAGGTCTTAGAACTTGCCGGTGCGCTGGTGAATCTCTTGAATCCTATTATACAGGGAACTGCGTATGCTATCGGCGCGCTTGGGGCAGGCATAGCACAACTTTCGGATCACCTGACGGCTTTCATCGGCGGGGTGGCAGATGCTGTAGAGTTCATAATGTTCTGGCGCGACGAGGGTGCCCAAGCGTCCGAGTCGACGGATCGGTTGGCGCAATCCGTGGCATCGGCGACGGCGGCACTTGAAGAACATGCGACTGCAGGAGATGTGGGGCGTGCGAGACTCAAGGCATTACAGACTGAACTGGAGCAGACGACTGCGAATATAGCGCGGTATGAGGAAGAGCTACGGAAAGCATCGGAAGCCGGCATCTCGAATCAGTCAACGGAACAGTTTGCGCGGCTGCTTGAAACGGCACGTGCGCGTGTCCCGGAATTGACGGCAGAGATCGAGAAACTGGAGATGGCGTTCGGGGGTGCATCGGCGGCGTTAGGTGAGAATGCGACGTTGGCACAGGAGCAGCAGGCGCGGCTTTCGGACTTACAGACAGAGCTTCGGAGCGCGAATGCGGAGGTCGAACGGTATGAAGGGTTGCTCCAGAATGCGAAAGACACGGCAGTTGGTGAGACGAACCCTGCGATCGAGCAATATGAGCGTCAATTGGGTGCCGCGAAAGATCGCCAGTCTGAACTCAACACGGAGATCGACAAGGCGACATCCCGGTTAGGCACACTGAAGGATGGGACGGATGCGACGACAGCCGCAACAGAAGAACAGGGAACAGCCGTCAAGACCGCCGCGGTTGCGTTCACAGAATATTTGGGTGTGATTTCGGCGGCGCAGCGGCATATCCGGGAATTTGAGAATCTCAACCAAGAATTAGAAGGGTTCGATGATTTCTGGCGAGTTGCGGCGGGTGAAGTCGGTGAATACACGACAGCGGTGGACCTTGCGACGGTTTCGGTGGTCGATCATCAAGCCGAGTTAGAAGCGTTGCACACTGCCGGGTTCTTTGATGGGTTAGACGATCCGCTTGCGGCGTATGTTGCTGAGTTAGAAGCGACATCGGTTGCTGCGGACGCAGCGCTTGGCCCTTTAAACCAAGTCAGCGAGACTGTCAAGACAGGGACTGCGGATTTTCGGGAAGCGGAGGCACGGCTTTACGATTACAGTGATGCCTTGGATACCTCAAAAAGAAGTCATATCGACTTTACGGATGTCGTTGACAGAGAGACAACCCCTGCTGTTGAGGACTTGACGACTGCGCTGGATGCATCGAAACAGGGCGCGGAACTCACCGAGCGTGCTTTTGAGAGTTTGGATACGGTCGTGGCTGAAGTTGCCGACGGCACGGCGGATGCGGGTGACAAGTTTCGAGATTTAGAGGACCCGATCGGAGATGCGATTGGTGCGTTAGGTAAACTTGCGACGGCGTTTGCGGATGTTGCGTTTGATTCCGGGAGTGCGTTATCGGACGTTGCGGAGAATGTAGAGAGTCTCGTCAAGTTTGCGCAAGGCGACATTTCCCAAGCCGTGCTACTCCCCTATAATATTTTCAGGCAAGGCGAAGAAGCGAGGCAGGCGCGAAGAGACTTTGAAGCGCGCAACCGGGACGCTTTTGAAGATGAGCAGGCGCGTCTTGCGGTCGTCAGGCATTTTGCGCGTGGGGTTCGGTCGGCGCAAGAGACGGCTGGTGGCACGACGAACTTCGATGGGCAGATTATCCAGTCGCTTTTGGAGCAGCTGATCGGCATTACGGATATAGATGTCATCGAAACACATCTTCGGAACATCTTTGACCCGATCGCCACGCAATTGCAGCAAGGGATGAACGCCGCGGTATCGGATTATGAAGATGCGCTTGCCACAGGTGAGAATGTCGACCATTTCAGGAACAGGGCACTGCATGCAACGAACCAATTTTTTGATGCGCAGCAGGAAGCGATGAACATCTTCAATGCGTTGTTCGGTACCCAACAATTTGATGTCATCCAGGAGCTCAACGACGCACGCAACGAGCAATTAAACACTATCCGTCAGCTGCAAAGCGAGGGGCAAAGAGGTGAGTTGACTGCGCGTCAGATTGCCGAAGCCACTGGCACGGACAGACAGGCGATAGAAGATGTCGCCCGTGCGCAGTATGGTGAGGCGGCGTATGAGGCTGAAGTCGCAGCAGCCCAAGGGACAGGCGTTTCGGATGTCGTTTCGGATGTCGGGGCGGTGGTTGAAGAGACCGTAGCGGCGGCGACCGAGGCACTCGAAAACATTTTCAGGCTTTCACCGGAGCAGCGGCGGGTGTTAGCACCGCTTGAGGAAACTGTTGCGATCGCACAGGGCGTTGTGGATGACCTCGATGCCACCAGCACACCCCAAGAGATTACCAGAGCATACACGGATTTAGCGAATGCGCAAGAAGCAGTCCAGACGCAAATCGTTGCTTTCATCACGGACGCGACGCACATCACGGAAGACGCGAGACAGCGTGCGTTGACGCTTGCAGGTCAGCGGTTCGGTAACGAGATTGAAGCGGCGAACGGCGAGCTCTTAGATGCTCTGGAAGCCGTTGGATTCCAGTTAGTAACGGCGATCCGGAATATGTCGGGTATCCTTTCAGGGGCGGCACTCCAAGTGCAACGGATTCCTGAAGAGATTGTTGACATTCAAGCACCTGAGCAGGCGGTCGTGCAGCCGATTGGGGACGACGCGCCAACGGAAACACCACAAGTTCTCGAACCGGAACCCCCGACAGAGGTTTTCCGATTCACGGGACCACAGCGGGACCTGCTTCGGACGCTGCAAGGCGACATTACGTCGGCAGAAAACGCTATCCGTCTATTAGGCGAAGACAGCACCCCAGCCGCAATCACGGCAGCGTATACACGCCTCGGTGCGGCAGAAACGGCGTATCGGGATCAGCAGTTAGCGTTTATAGAAGCGGGCGTGGGACTTTTTACGGAGGATGCGTTAGCGAATGCGCGGACACGGTATACCGACGAGTTCACGGATCGGCTTTTTGATGCGAACCTGCGGTTGGTCTCCAATCTCGAGGATGTCGGCTTTGCGTTAGAGAACGCATTTACAGAGGCTTCAGGATTTCTACAAGGCACAGCGTTAGCAATCAGGGAGTTGGGGTTAGAAACCTCTCCCACAGGGGAATCGGGGTTAGAAACCCCTCCCACAGCAGATACCCCTCCCACAGCAGAAGAGGTCGAACCGGAACCCCCAGCAGAGGTTTTCCGATTCACGGCACAGCAGCGGGACCACCTTCGGACGTTGCAAGGCGACATTACATCCGCAGAAAATGCCATCCGTCTATTAGGCGAAGACAGCGCACCGGCGGACATCACGGCGGCGTATACACGACTCGGTGAAGCGGAAAGCGCGTATCGAGATCAGCAGTTAGCGTTTATAGAAGCGGGTGTGGGTATCTTCACGGAAGATGCGTTAGCGAATGCGCGGACGCGGTACACCAACGAGTTCACAGATCGGCTTTTTGATGCGAATCTACGGTTGGTTTCCAATCTTGAGGACGTAGGCTTTGCGTTAGAGAACGCATTTACGGAGGCTTCGGGGTTTCTACAAGGCACGGCATTAGCAATCAGGGAGTCGGGGTTAGAAACCTCTCCCACAAGGGAATCGGGGTTAGAAACCCCTCCCACAGCAGATACCCCTACAGAAGAGGTCGCACCGCCACGCACGCGTCTTGAAGACACACCTGAATCGAACCTATTGGAAAATGCGGTTGCACGGGCGCGTTTCAATCTGACAGGTGCGACGACGGAACGGGGCTTTGAAGAGGCGAGGCGTTCACTGATCCGTGCGATCAATGCTTTTTATGACAATGAGCTGAAACGTATCGATGAATTAGCGTTATCCGAGACAGCACTAAAAAACTTACGCCAAGACAACCAGTTGCGGCGTGAGCAGGCGTTGCGTAGAGCGACGACTGCCCAGAACCAGTTTACGCGGGATCGACTCCGAGACGAAGAAAGTGCACAAGCCGAGATAGAACGACTCCGCGAGGATGCGATCGCACGTGAGGCACGTCGGCAAGATGAGATTGAAGAGGTGCGCGACGCGCAGATAGAGAACGAGGCAGACCGTTTAGACGCGATTGAGAAATTGAACGAAGCTCACAAGGACCGTCTTCTTGCGTTGGAAGAACAGTTCCATGAAGACCTTGACGATTTACAACGGGATCGGAATCAGACGGCAGAGGACATCCAGCGGGAGTATCAGCGCGACCTCCAAGATTTACAAACAGAGACGGCACGGCGGTTGTTCGATGAGGAGTTCGGGGATCTCACAGCGGATCAGCGATCTCGTCTTACGGAGGACGACACGTATCAGCGGGAACTTTTTGATCTAAACCGTCAGCGGGATCGGGATGTACAGGACTTCCAAACGGAGTTCGGGATCCTGACACCGGGAAGTCCAGGGTACGACTTCTATCGGCAGGAGTTGGAAAGCGGTGGGTTGACGGATGAGAACTTTATTGAACGGGTGTTTGGACGGCGCGGGCTGGATGAGTATCTCCAGAACCAGCGATCGGTTGCGGATGTGGAGGCACGGACGGAGACCGAGCGTGCGGACATCGAAACACAAGCACAGGCGACGGCAACGGCACTGAGCGAGGCACTCGCGCCGCTTTTGCAACCTGAATCGGATGCGGTAATGGTATCTTCGGATGCGGCGGTTGCCTCAAAAGACGCAGCGACGGCGGCAAACGATGCAGCGATTGCGGCAAGAGATGCGACGACGGCGGCAAACGCAGCCGTTGGGACGTTACCGGATATTGTTGGACCCTTGGGGCGTATTGAGACGGTCTCGGAGACATTCAGTGATATTGTAGATGCGCTTGGGGAGCCTGCTGCGGATTTGCGGGCGACGGTGGAAGGGCTGTCCACTTTGAATGGGGGCTTAGCGGTAGACCCGTTAGAATTGACAGCGAAAATCGAAGACGCGATAGCTATGTTTGCGGAGCCCGTGTCCCCGTCGGTGTTGACTGCGGATACGATCAGTGTGTCGGGGAACACGGTGCATGTGTCAGGGGGACTTGCTTTACCGAGTCGTGCGCCTGCTGCTGCGCCCCCGCAAACGATTGAGGTTACAGTGCCTGTAACGTTGAACGATAATATTCTGTTGGAGCAACAGTCTCGGACGGAGCAACTCAATGGACGGGTGAATATCTGAAGAAAGTTTAGCACACGAATAAGGAAGGGAAATATCATGGCAGTTCATTTGATTAGCGCAATCTCAGCGATTCCTGCATCGCCGGCGGCGGGTGATATTATTCGGTTTTCCGCGGCGATTACCACAGGGATTCCAAGCACTCTCAAAAAAGTAGACGGCACAACAACAGAGACAGCGATTGCGGTTGGGAGCGAATATCGGTATTATGGCACCAATTGGCTAAAAATCGGCTCTGATGTGAGTGCGACCCCTCTCAAAGACGTGTCTGTCTTGGCAAGCACCGAGTTTTCAAACGCTATCCTGGCAGCCGTCCATAATGAAACGGCATCCGGACGTATCCGAAAATTCGGTATGTCGATTCTACATAAGGCACTGCAAGCCGTGAACCCGCTGCAATTGCAACTTGAAACTGTAACGCTATATGAAGTAACAAGTAATGACGATATTCCCATCTCAAGTATAACCAACCCTATTCAGCTGGATATAAAGCAAGGCATAACCCGCCACAATTTCAATGATGGGTATTTTGCATTTGAAATCTATAAGGGTCGCGATCCATATTCCCCCAGAAACCCCGACGGTTATGCCCATGATGAAAGCATTATCGTATTTAAAGACCGATGGTTCGCGACACAACAATCAGGCGGGGAGGTCATTAAATTTGCAGGCACAAGCAAAGTCCCTACCGTTTGGAAAGCGTCTAATACAAGTTTTTTTGGATGGGCTGAATCAGGTTTCAAGACCGATATATTTAAAATTGAAGGACATAGATTGACACTTAATTTAAAAACACCGTAGTGCATGAATATGGAACTACAAATCCTTACCATTCCAAGACCTATGGAATCGCGGTTACAAACCGCTCCCACATTGTATCTGACGGAGGTGGATCTGGAAGCGGATCCACCAGACCCGGTAGAGAAAAATGATGTCACGGTGCTGTTCGCGTTTGAAGCAAACGTAACAGACTTCTCTCTGGCAAATGTAATCTTAACCGCTGAGGACGACACCGGCACTGACATCTCAGAGGAGGTATCATTTGTTAGTGCGCTAACCGGAAAAGGATGCGCCTACGCGGCAACCTTACGGTTTCCAGGGTCTGGTGGTGCGGGGCAGGTGACACTCACGGTGCCTGAGAATACTGTCGCGGAGGGTAACCCTGAAACAGTGGTGACGGTGCGCTATAGCGATGATTTTCCAAAATCGGATTGGGGGCTTCTATTTAGTACAGATACTGACCCTGATACCCCCAACAATCAACCCTATGACCAAATTGTATCTATTGATAGCGAACATATCTATTTACGAGATAGTCGAAATATCCACGTCTACGACTGGACAGGAAATCAAGACACCGATGCAACTTACACACTCACCGAAGACGAAATCGCATTACGACTCGATGTTGAAACATATCTTGTGCGAAGGGACGAAGAACTCATAACTGAACAGGATCACGTAAAACAATGGGAATCTGCGGAGGATACACTTCAAACAATAACCGCTTCACAACAAGCATGGACACTCACCGAAGACGGAAGGCTACTCATTACTAAAACAGAAGACGAACGAGGAATTCAAGTCATCCCCATAGAAGATATACATGCTGGAATTCTTAAAGACGACGATCTATCCGGTAAATCTTATGACGCTGTGTCGCTTTCAGACGGAGACTATGACGCGTTACCTGAGAATGTCGCGTGGTATCTTGCAAGTGGCCAGAACAACATCTATATTGAGCCTCGGTCAACAGGCGATCATTACATCTATGTCTACAACGATGCGTATGAATTAGTACCGAGTCGACGAATACCGATGCCACGCCAATTCATCACCTACGCTACACTCTCTCTATTTTACTTTCAAGGATTCCTATTTCGGTATGACGCACGTGGTCAGTTACATTTCCTTGATGTCTCGGTATGGACGTTGCCGCAGCCTATCGGTGCAATCTATCCGCAGGCGGTTGTCCCAGGAGAACGGTTAGACCTGTTCAAGTTCATGCACAATGCCACCGATGTCGTCTTTGATGTTGGCTTTGAGATGCCAGACTGGCTATCAATAGAAGGGAACCGGTATTTGGTAATTTCGGAGGACGCAGCCGTTGAGAGTTCTGCGTATATCCAGTTGCGAGGCATCAATACCATTGGTGGAACTGCTCTCAACGCTTGTGGTTTTTATGTGAGCGTCACGGGGGTAGAGGTCCCTGTCTGGAAAGAAATATCTACAATGACGCTCGGTTTGGTGCAAGAAGTGAACCTTTTGGAGTATGTTGAGGGCGCGGATTTCGTGGAATGGGTGTATGGGTCGACGGTGCCTGAAGGGCTTGAGATAAGGAATTCGAGGTTGAAAACCTCTCCCACAGATGAATCAGGGTTGGAAACCCTTCCCACAGAAACCCCTCCCACAACCCATCAAGTAGCGTTGCGGGCGGGAACACGACAGGGGTTCTTTGCGGACACAGCATTTGGGGTAACCGTGCTATCGGAACCGGAATTGGTATCCATAACGGACGTTCAGGGGTATGAAGTGTTTATCGAGGGCATAGACGTAACGGCACACCTCGATGGCGAGAATCTCCCAGAGATAAGCAACAACTTGGACTGGGTGCGGCTGAACCAGTTCACGCGTGGACGGTGCGTGGTGACACTGCGTAGCGATTCCGAGAACGGTGGGTATTTCAATGAAACGAACCCGGACTCGTTTTGGAAGACGCATTCGCTCAACGAGAGCGGGTATCTCAACGAGGTGCAAGTATTTGTGAACCTCCGGTTACCCGATGAGAGCGCCCAGTCGAAAGAGATTTTTAAAGGCGTTATCTTCGAAGTGGATGACCGGTTAGGCGTAGGCAGGGTCGGTTTACAGTGCATAGATTCGAGTTATGTTTTGAAGAACCTACAGGTCTCCGAGACAGTGGCGGGTGTGCCGAAGCTACTGGAGCTCCCCGCTGCCGATGAAGAGGTGCAGGAGGTTCCCGTTGCGGAGGGACGCTATACGGTGGAAGGCACGTTTGGTGAGATGATCCCGAAAGGGTCGGCTGTAGACGTTCACACACGGACCTTGACCCTGAAAGCGATTCAGAACGCGCCCGAAGGCGTGACGGAAGACGACACGGCATTTATGACCGAGGCGGAGGTGCGAACCCAGGGCGGGTATCTATCGGTATCAGAGGACAGAACGCCGATCCCCGTATTGGTGAAAACGCAAACCCCGCATCGGTATCTCTCGCCGCAGGCAGCCGTAGAGAAACTCGTCAAACAGGAACCCGTCTTATTGACAGTGGATGCCCGCATAGAAGAGAGGGATTCGGGGTTACAAACCCCTCCCACAGTTGGAAACCCCTCGCACTTTCTCGCAGCGCATATCCGTTCAAACGGGAACCTCGCCTTCCCAGTAGAACGGGGTAGATTGCTGCGGTATCCAGTGGATTGGATCGTAGACGACGAGAACGGTGTAATTTACTATCTACTCTCGAACCCTGTAAATTATATATCGGATGCGTTGGTGTGCTATGACGTAAAAAACGAGACGCACCAGGTTCTATATGAATTCGATCCGGCACTTACAGTTTTGAGTTTAGCAAGTTGGGATTTTGACACCTTTGGGGTAATAGTGACGGATGCGACAGACTTCGACCGAAGCGTGAACCCTGTCCCGAAGGTCCCCCAATCGGTGGCTCTCGGATATGACGCGAGTGTATCCGAGAACACGCAGATCGTCTTTTACCAGCAGAGCGTGCATCACTATAAACCTCTTATTGAAAAAGAGACAGCGTTTCGTCCACAAATGGGGTTGCATTACTGGGTGGGTGTAAGCGGTTTGGATTACATCTGGCGCGGGATCACGCGTGGCGTGCGCGATGGGTTCAGATTTACCTCAAATGAAGGAAGTTTTGTCTATCGGTATGCGAAAGGCACAAAATTCGGTGTGGCGTGTCGAGAATCGGATGGCAGTGTCTCAGCACTCTTTACCCGCAATAAAGATGCGTATCAGAACCACTTGAATTTCGCCTTTGATATGATGGAGTCAGAGGATGTCTTCTTTGCGTCGGTAGAAGGGACTGATACGACCAGCACATTGAGGATTGAGAAACGATTACCGATACTGCCCCCGACGCGTATTGGAGAATTAGAAGTTTGGCATGTAACGGGTGCAGACAGGTCAGGTGTCCGAACCTATGCCCAACTTGAAACGATAGCGGCTGCCTCCCCTCAGGATACAATCTCTGTTATCTCATCAAATCTTTCAGGGGTTCTCCCGGAAAATGATTATTATTGGTGTCGGTATCACGTGAGGCTCCGTGCAACAGTGGATCTGACAAGTATCCAGTATAAGCTATTTGGTGCCTTTGACGATGGAGGGAAATGGGCGGTTGTTAAACCGGACAGCGATGGAAATTTCCCTGCATCCCCAACGCGGTATGCCGAATACGCGATAACAAGTTATAATTCAAACGGTGATACTTCCACCGTATTGAGTTTAGCGTCAGCGGATATTGATGCAGGAGATGATTTCTTTATTGAAGTCTGGCATTACGAGCATCTATGGGGTCAGGCACAGTACCTTGAAGTCAAATTCAATGGGTCAGGGGATTTTGAGTATATCACACTTACAGAAACCTTTGATGGTAATGCTGCCTTCCAACCGGAACCACCGCCCGCAGCGCCTACACTTATTTTCGAGCGGACTCAAGACCTATATCATCTCAGGGAGTTTGACGACGCTGAGGAGGGCGCGTGGCTTGGGGTGCATGAAGTGCTTGTAGACGGTGATAACATCTACTTAATCGTGCCGGTGAGCCGTAATGGTCGGGACATCAGCACGGATGCGGGTGTGATACTGTATCGGTATAACCAGGTGACGGAGGAGTTCCGGGCATTAGCGAAGTATGATTTCGTGCAATACGGACCGTGTATGCTAACGAAACACGATGGGGAGGTCTATTTCGTAGAGTCGCCCGCGGTGTCTTATCTATTTGAAGCGCGCAATCGCGATATTGTGTTTGATGCGTCCGAGGCGAAAGGCTTTTTGAAACGGATTCATGCGACAGGCGAGATCGAAACGCTTGGGAACGTCTATTTTGATAACGATCGTGCCTACGGCGGACAGCTCCCGATGCGGGGCTTAAGTTTCGACAACGATTTACATTTCGTGATGGGATATGGGGACCCGGCATCGATAGGGCAGCCCGAAAGCGATGCGTCTCGACCTGAGAATTGGCAATGGTTCTCGTTTGGGAGGAAATACCGTTACAAAGTGCCGGTGCTCCCGACAGAGGGTTCTATCTCGGAGGTCTTGACATCGCTGGCGACGACCGTCGGTGCGACGGTCTCCATTGACAAGAACATCTTAAGTTTACAGAACCGTCGGGCCCGCGGTGCGTTCGTGGCAGCGGAAACCGTAGGGGTCGCTGACACAGAAATCGCGTATGCGTTTGCGAATCATGCGTTCCCGGCGACGGGGTATCTGCTCATCGGTTCGGAATTGGTGCGGTATAGGGGTCGGACAGCAACGCACTTTACAGGTATTTCCCGCGGTGAATTAGCAACGTCGATTGAAGAGCATCCGAAGGATGCACTTATTACGTTTGTTCACCGTCCAATCGAGGCACGAAACACAATGCGGTCGTCCGAACCGTATTTGGAGGTAACCGTCTCCTTGGATTCCGATCATCTCTATAACTCGATTGAAGAGGGATCCCCTGTTCGGAGTCGGGTGTTAGACGCAGCGAGTCAGTCGCAATTCGGGTCGAATCCGTTGCAGTTGGCGTTAAGCACAACAGAACACGAGTTGCCGTGGGTAGAGTTTATTTCTAAGCAGTATCTGGAGCGTTTCAAGGATTTAGCGTACCTCATCAATGTCAGGGTGCGTGCGTTCTATGCCGTGAACTTAGGCGAGATTGTCTGTTTTAAGTATCTCGCGGATGCCCCGGAAGTTGAAGGGTATCTCATCGCGATGCAGGTGATGTCGGTGCGGACGGGTAGCGAATTCACGACGATCCGGGGGCGGCAGGTGACACCTGTGGTTACACCGGAAGTCGTTCTAATGGCAGACCCAAATCGTGAATATCTTATAACAGACGGTGGGGATCAGGTGTTCCTCGTAGATGCTGGTGGGAATACGACGCTCTGGTTTGGAGATGCATTGTATTACGATGTAGCACCCACTTTTGAGGTTTCTACACTTCCAAAATTGACGCTGGTGCAGTATGTAGAGATGACCCCTGTCGTGCTACCGGCGGGGGTAAGTCCGATTGGAAACGCATTTACCTATACCTTTTCAGCGTCGCTTGGAGACCAGGGACTCAAGTTTGATCCAAGGACCCGGACGCTCAGCGGCACACCGATTGCAGTGATGGCGGAGACGGATTACACCTATACCGCGACGGATGCGGATGGACAGGTGATCACGCTTACCCAGGCGATTGAGGTGTTACCCGCGATTCAAGCACCTGTGTATGTTACGGATGGTGCGGGGGGCGTGTTGGGTGTTGGGGGTCGTAGTGGTGTTGTTCGGTGGCAGGGGTATTAGAGAGTTTTGAAGTCTTGAAAGTAGGGGGATCAGGGTTGGAAACCCTTCCCACATTGAAAACGGAAAAATGTTATTATGGCTACGCAATTTGATTCTGGGAACGTATCGGTGAATGCGAACCTTGCGTCCACAGAAGCCTATCACCTACAAGAATCGCACGCCGCGACTCCCGGTTTGGAGTTAGTCGCGCTTGATTTCGGTGGTGCTGCGCTGAAAGTTACGCAGGGGCGCGGGTTGGGAGACCTGCGTATTGATGCGAATATCCAACAGTCGGCTGGGGCTGCTGGCGTGCTTCACTATAAAGATGGGTCGCCTCCGGATAATAACAGCGACGGGACGGTGATCCCATGGTCAGATGGACCCCATTGGTCAAATAATAACTATACCGCGATGTGGCATTCTGGGGAGGTTGTGGATGCAGATGTGGGACGTTACTTTTGGATAGGCGTTGGGATCGCCACAAATATCACAGGTGGGTGGGTTCGGGTTCGGTTCGACTATGAACAGGATTTAGAAGTGAGTTTCAGTAGTGGTAGGGCTGGCTTCATGACATGGGATTCTGTCCCTGATGTTATTGCTTATGAAGTCAATATCACGGAAGGCACATCCCTAAACGCTGCCAATTGGGTCAACACCGGTAAAACCGATCGGCGCTATAGCTTCCGGGATCTCAACCGTGGCACGCAATACACCTTTGGGGTTAGAGCCCGGACGGCACTCGGTATAAGTGTGCGCAGCAGTCTGACGGTGTATACACCGATTGCATCCCTTCACAATGCGCTGTTCTTCAAGGAATGCGTGAATTATTTCGAGGATGGGGCGCGTGTGACCGAGCATGGGAACGCGTCTAACATTCTGCGTGCAGTTGCGGATAACGATTACCGGACGTTCTCAACGAAAAGGGATTATGACATCAACATCGCTATGAACGGTCAACCGACGCGGGTGGACGCTGTCTTTGTGAAGTGTAAGGGCGTGACTCGGCATTCGGGGACCCCGACGGGGGGTTCGGGTCGCGGGTGGACGGATGTGGACCTGCCGGCGACGGTAACGAACTGGGAAGGGACAGCGGTCTCTACGACGGTTGCGGGGTTCCAACACCATTTATTGTTGCTGGACGCGCATTTCACGGCGACATCGGTGCGGATGCAGTTTGAAGGTGCTGGGGTCGAAGTCTATGAGATACTACTTTTGGAGTTTGGGATTTCCATAGATGCGAACGGTGATTTTACGGAGATCAACCCCGACTTTGTAGATCGTGAAGGAGAGATTTCTTCAGCACCGGGGGGCAGTCTCGGCTACGGGGCTCCTCTGGGTGCGGCGCGCGATAAATGGGAGATCGACTATGCGGTGAAGGTGGTGCCTGGGAAAACGCTTTTGGAAACGCCCGAAGAGTTTTTGTATTGGCGTGCGGAGAACCGTAACCACGTCCACGCAATGGAGCCATCGCGATTCCCCTGGCGGATTTTTCCAGCGACGTTTGTGGGCGAGCGGGTGCCGGTGAGGTACCGCACCGATGATAAGACGGGAGGAGAAATTTTGTCTTTCCGGGTGGCGGAGCAGTAGGAAATGATTTTAGTCGTGCTGACTCCACTTTTTAACCCAACGGTAGATTGTACTCCAATAGACAACATCCGAAAATTTTTCTAAAAGTAAACGTCTTTTTTCAGTCATATCCATGTCAGGTGGCAGCAGAGAAAAGAATTGACGTGCGTCCTCATAGTAAGGGCTTTTATTATGGGCAGGATTGCCTTTATTCGCAAGACTGATTTTTTCTTTAGTTTCTCTGGAGTGAGGTATACCCTTATTAGGAGCAGGTCTACCTTTGGCAGCTTCCGATATTTTACGTTTGGCTTCTTTTGTATGGGGTACCCCTTTATTGAGAGCAGGTCTACCCTTCTTGACTTCCGACATTTTGCGTTTGGCTTCTTCAGAGTGAGGTATACCCTTATTAGGAGCAGGTCTACCTTTGGCAGCTTCCGAGATGTTCTGACGGTGTTCTTCTGAAAACTTTTTACCTTTATGAGCCTCAGATATTTTACGACGGGTTTCCTCGGAGAGTGAACCGCCTTCACCACCACTCGTCTGATTATAGCCGTGTGGTGAGACTGTGTTGAATCTCGCAATCTCTTCCTTCTCAAGCATATTCAGAAATTCAGGAAGAATGCCATCATGAAGTATCTCGTAGGTGAAAGCGTCTTGTCCGTATTTCTCAATGTCGTCCTTGATACGTCGGCTGCCTTTGCTATTGCTAGTGAGATGTTGGCGTATTCTCGTCTTCTCAGCATCGTGAATCGTTTGACCGATGTAAGACTTCCCGTTCACTGTATTGGTGATTTTGTAGATAGAACCCATACTGTCAAGCTCCTGTAGGTTTAGGGACCTCGCTTGACATTTCAAAAGGAAGTGTGTTAAAATGAAAATGCCAAAGCAAGATTCCGGTGTAGTGACTTGGTTGATTGTTTCTGGCATCGGGAAGGGGTTACGCCCCCTTCCCACTACCTTCCTATATTATATCATTTTCCCTGCTTTTTAGCAAGACAAAACGCGCGAATTATCAGTTATTCAAATCGCTATTACGTAAATATAATATGCATCCAGTGAAGTACCACCGTTTTTGTTGCTCAAATTCCACAAGGGTCAAATGGTTTCCTAACGTCGAATGCGGACGTTTGTGGTGATACACCTATGCGGTAAAATGCCCACTGCGGGCACTCACTTCGTGGATATCCTCAGCGTCGTTGAGGTCAACTTCTTCTTCATCTCCTTGAGATTTTACCAGATACCCACTTTTTAGCGAAATGTATTGCGAATGTATTGTAAATCAGCATATTAGGGTGTTGAATCCGCTTCCGTTTAGCCTCTAAATCTCGGTATCCTATAGAGGTAGAAGGCTAATTGTGGACCAGTACCCCTGACTGTGTCATCAGAGTTCAGGGAATAATTTTTACAGTAAAAATCAGTAGAAGGAGAGACACACATGTTTTTTCAGAACAGTCGCAAGAATGGTTTGTGGGGCGCGTTGCTTCTCGCGCTGGTGATGTTTTTGAGTGTGAATGCGGATGCGGATCGGAGTATCGGGCTCTCAGTGAACCAGATCGGACCGGATGTCTCATGGGGTGCGTCTGCGGACATCCCGTTTGAGATGGGTGCCGCGAAGTGTGATTTGGATGCGACAGTGCAAGGGGGCGATCAGATTCTCGGTAAGTCTCATTTGGAAGTCTCTGTGCCGGTCGCGGGTTTCGATGCGGGGATCTTCACGAAAATGAACGTCAAAGGATACAGCGTCTCCGATTTGGGACGTGCCACGGACATCGGTGCGAAGTTCGGTCGGACGTTCGGGGATGCGCAGGTCTCTTTCGGTATTTTCGGCAGGAACGGAGGGGTGTTCGGTCCGCCGAATGCCTTAAAAACGCTTGAAGATAACGGATATGATGTATCTATGTTAGCGGGTTTAGGGCTGAGCGGTATACATCCTGCGCCGACAGGGCTTAGCATCGCGGCTGGAAATTCTGTGAACGCGCTCATCGAGGCTGAGTTTGATCTGTCTTTTGCGCATGTGCGGTTACAAGGGATGCCGGAGCTATCGGGTGCCGAGGACGCGGTGCATCAGTTGATCGCGACGTTGAGCTCGTCTTGGGAACTCGGCACGCACTTGGAACTCACTGGCACGTTAGATGTCGGTTTCCAGACGTTTGGAGGAGTCCTTGAGAGGGAAATTGCAAATCTTTGGACCCTCGACTACGACTTTTAATTTTACCTTGCGGTTCGGTCAGGCGGGTTTGGGATTTGATGTGTCATTCCGTAGATCTAGAGGAAACACCCAAGCAAAAACCCTGCGCCGTTGTTGCAGGCTACGATTTTGGTTAGAAGAGAACACAAACTGGAAAGTTTGTGCTACGAAGAGGATTTCTCGTATAGAGGAGGACGAACAGTGCGGAAACCATTAAGTTTGCGGATATTTCTTTTTATTTTCGGGATCGTGTTTTTGGGGTTCGGGGCAGCGGTGAGTATCGAAAGGTTCAGTCTTGCGTCCTCGCCTGGGGATCCACCGCCGAGAGAGGCATCAGGGAACGGGTTGGGAGACCTGGGGAAATCCGCAGAAAAGACCCAAGCAAAAACCCCAAGCAAAAACACCCCACCACAGGAGGCATCTCTATCGGACGATGCGTCGTTCTATGCCGAGATCGAATATCAACATGACATAGATACCGCACGCGATTACCGTTTGAACGTGCGTGTCCATCCGGGCGGGAAATGGCCTGACGTGACTGGCGGTGGCATCGAGACGATTGTTCGGTGTCAGGTGCGGTTGCGAGATGTTTCTGTCCCTTTGTCGTGTGATACAGCAGAACAGCGAAGAGGTCGCCCGTTGAAAGAGATAGAACGGGAACGTGCGCGGTGGGATGCCTCGATTGACTATACGTGGTCGCTTTTGAAACTTCATAAACAACTCCGACTTTCAAACCCTATTCAGATTGCGCCGGGTGTGGTGGAATGCGATGTTGCGTTTCCGCTTGGGGGTGCGTGGCATGATCTCGCGTCGGCACTGACGAGCGATGAACACGCCCGGATTGAACTCATTGATGGGAATTGGAACTGGGGCTCACTGCATGTGAAACCATACTCAGAATAGTTTTCAGTTGTCAGTAAGAGGCGCGGTGTAGGAACCGTGCCTTTTTTGTTGTCTGAACTGTGATGGACCCTGATTGACCTTTAAGGGAGGCAGGATTGGGGAACGTTCGATAAATCGCACGACTACGAACCAAGAAAACCCCTAAAGTGACTTGAAGAGTCGGGAATCGGAGTTCCCTCCTACAGAAGAAAAAGGAAGTTTAACGGCACGTGCCGTTTTAATGTACCCATTTCTGAGATATATGCGTTAATACGTTATAATATAAAAAGTATTGACTTTTTGTGGGAAATGTTGTATCCTATTAAAATACCTTGTTGGGGGGCACTGCTAGGTCCTGTGTAACACCTTTCTCCAAAAACACAGGAACTGCCCCCTGCCCACCCTAGCAGGCGGTTAAAAACAAGGTCAAGGTAGACACATCTTTTTTAACATGGTTATTGGTTATCGGTGCATCAACGGTATGAATGCCGTGTGGCATTCACCGGGATTTCCTATGAAAATCCTTTCGGTTGTCAATTAAGAGGCGAGTTTGTAACAATCTACCCTCGTTTGGCGAATGCCAAAGCGCGGTAGCGTGTTACCCCAACATCCCTTAACGGAAAACTATCAAACGGATAACCGACAACTGATAACTGATAACGCATTAGAGAGGTATATTTTTTCATGAACACCTTAACCACGCGAAAAATCGTCTTCGGATTGCTGATAGCGTTTGTGATGGCATTTGGAGTGCGGGGAATTGCGGATGCCCTAACACTTACGCGAGTATCTGATCAAGTTCAGTCAAAGGTAGCGAACTCAACGTTCGAGATAGAATTTTCTGTTGGATTGAAGTCACCGGCTATAGCATACAACGCACAGAACAAGCGAGTGAGTGACCATAATACAACGGCTGATCAGATAAGAATTGATAGTTCTGGATATCAAGTTACGGACTTAGCGAATGGTAGGACATATCGAAACATCCATAGTACTCCTGGGTATGTGCCCTCCGATGGTACCCGGGTCACATTGAAAAACGGGGCACAACCTCAGTACACCGACCAAGCGAATCAGGCTGAAACTGCATCGAGTCTCACGCTTGTTGATACCAGCGGCTATGTTTTTACAAGTAGCGGAGTGGCTGTGTACGCCCGGACGGGGACGGGTACTCGGGATGATACTTCAACCACTGATACAAATGAAAATGACCCCTACAAGTACACGCGGTTGAAGGCTTTTCCGCAGAATGCTATAGCAAAAGCTGATCGGTTCGATTTTAACGAGGAGCAAATAACCATAACCTCTAAAAACGGGCCTGCTGCCGACGCTACGGACGTTGTCATTACGCTTAAAGATACAAGGGATAATCACCCTGTATTAAATAATGCTGCGACAGGAACAATGTCCGAAACCGCTTACTTTGGAAAACTGATGAATTCGGTTACTTTGGTTACGGAACCTCTTACAGCAGGAACGTATGTGATTACGATTACAGATGCCACGATTGATGATGATTATCCGGTTGGCCAAGTCCCAGTAGATGCTTCTATTAATTTCACGCTTTATGTAGGAGCAGACACTCCTGTAACACACGTTTTAACTTTTGCTGATGCTGGTACCGGTAATCTGAAAGAGATAGACACCACGCAGTCAGTCGAACGTGTTGATAATTACTTCAATCTAGCCACTCTTGATGAAAATGCGAGGATTCGCTATCAGGTTGCTGTGGGGAGCGGCATGTTGTATGTGGGAACAGCTAATAGGGAGGACATGACTCCTGTTCCAGACCTGACGATACATAAAGATGCTAATGTGTATCTTAAGACGAATAAAACCAACAACGAAGTGATTGCTGTGATTGCGGGTCAGGATCCCAGGACGCACGGAAAGACACTCCTTTTTGAATATACGGGAAGTGATCGCGTCACAACGCCAACACCCACGCCAACACCCACGCCAACACCCACGCCAACACCCACAACGGGAACCCTGAATGTTTCCGCTTCGGGCGAAGGGAGTACGCGCACCGTTCGGGTGACATCACTGAATGGTGGGAATCTCGTGGAAGGCATCTTTGTTCGGCTGAGCGTTAGCGATGGGGCAACACTTTCAACTTCAAGTGGTCCGACCCCTCTGACAAGCACTCTCACGCTACCGCAACGGGCAGACACGTATACGCTCACGGCAACAACGAGTGTCATAGGCTACAGCCAGGATTCAGAGGACATTACCGTAACGCTACCCGGCTCGCTTTCACTGACGGAAGTCGGTGCCCGCGCTGCAAACGGTGGGCAAACCATTCAGGTGACGGTGCGAGATTCAAGCGGTAATCTCGTCACCACCCCTGTGACAGTGTCTCTCAGCGGTGCCGTGTCTCGAACTGTCACCACCACGAGTGGCACTGGCACTGGGACGGCAGTCGTCACACTCCCGACCACGATAGGTTCCTACCTGGTGACGCTCCGGGCCCCGGGATATAACGATGGTTCCTACACATTCACCGTGACCCAGCAAACGACACCCACAACGACACCCACAACGACACCCACAACAACGGGACCTGCGGGAGTCGCAGATAGCATTGTGATTGACGGTTCGCGCCAAGTCAGCGGCACGTTGGCAGAAGCGACACGGCTCCGTGCGAGGGTTCTCGATGCGAACGACAGGGGTGTTTCAGGTGTAGGCGTGACGTTCCGTGTTCTCAATCCGGGACGCGGCACGTTTGCGGGGGCTCGTGGCTCCGGACGTGCGATCCGACTGGATACAGATCGAAATGGCTATGCAACGGTGAACTTCACTCCCACAACGGAGGGCGATGTCATCGTTGAGGCAAAAGCCGCGAAGGTTACAGCGGGTGTCACGTTCATCCTGGATGTCGGTGAATCCGCCACCACGACGACGCCCACAACGACGACTCCTACCACAACAACTCCTACCACAACAACTCCTGATCCAGCAGATGTGACTCTAAAAGTCGCCGCGGCGAACCGTCCCGTGATGTATTGGATCACAGGGGGTGCCTTATATCGTCAGGCGACAGGCGACGCGACGCAGATCGCTGCGAGTGCGAAGGATGTCGTCGTGGATACAGCTGGCGGGAAACTTTACTATATAGAGCAGCAGACGGAGCGCACGGGTGCGATCCATAGTGCGAACCTTGATGGGTCAAACGCCACAGTCGTAAAGACGCTGACGAGTGCGCCGATGGGATTGGCACTTGACACCGCCAATAAGAAACTCTACCTGACCAACGGCTGGGGCAAAATCCAGCGGATGAACGTAGATGGGACGGGGTTTGAAACCAACTTCATCACGGCGCGGACCGATCCGATGCACATTGCCGTCTCTGGTGGGAACGTCTATTGGACAGAAGCAGGCGGGAACGTCATGTTTGCGAGTCTCCAGGGTGGCAAAAACATTCAGAAGATCGGGGCAGCTCCCCTCGGTGGCATTGTCGCCGATGCCAAGAACGTCTATTGGACAGAGACGCCGAGTCCGAGAAGCGGCAGGATCCGGGCGGCGAACCTCAATGGCACGGGGGTCAGAGTTCTGTATACCGTGACAGCGACGGTGCATGGACTGGCGATAGATGCTGCAGATGGCAGACTCTATTGGACCAACGGCTGGGGCAAGGTCCAGCGCGGACTCAGCAACGGAAAATACCAAGATGTCGTCACCGGCCTCATGACACCCACAGCACTGGCGATCGGCGGTGCAAACACGGCAACCGATGCCACACCCGCCAAGCCCTCTACCTCGACGACCGCTGCCAACAAGTATGATGTCAATGGCGACGGTGCCGTGGATAGCAAGGATGTCGATACACTCCTCCTCGCTGTCTTAGCCGAACTCACGGCTGCGAAATACGATGTGAACGGTGATGGTTCGGTGGATGCCAAGGATGTCAGAGATGTCAACAAGAATCTTGACAACGGTGCAGCAGGTGCGCCAAAACTCCTCGGCACGAAGTTCAGCGCACTTGAAGTCGATCGACTTCAGGAACAGATTGATCTGTTAATCGCAACCAATGACCGGTCACCCGCTGCGATGCGGACGCTCGTGTATCTACAGCAGCTCATCGTCATGGCGCGTCCAGAGAAAACGCAGCTCTTGGCGAACTATCCAAATCCGTTCAACCCAGAAACGTGGATACCGTATGAGTTAGCGACGGACACGGATGTGCGTATCACGATCTATAACGCTCAGGGTGTTGTCATCCGGACGTTGCAGTTGGGACAGCAATCGGCTGGCTACTACACCGATCGGGAACGGGCGGCGTATTGGGATGGTCGGAATGCGCTTGGCGAACAGGTGGCGAGTGGAATTTATTTCTACCAGTTAGAGACGGACACCATGTCGTCACTGCGCAAGATGGTAATTTTGAAATAATTGAACGCAACCTATAAAGTTTGCGCTACAAACATCGGTGCGGTTACAAACCGCATCTGCCAAATTGGGAAAGGGCGCGGTGTGAAAACCGTGCCTTTTTCTTGTTAACACGGCTTCGTTAATTGACGATGCTAATCCAAGTGCGATAAATCGCATGAAACGGGCGAGGGAACCTCACTCCTACGAGCAACCTCATTCGCGTAGGGGTGTTTTTGATAGGGTATTTCCCTAAGTTTCCCAACCCTTACCCTTCATGGTTCTCCCATCTATTACCGATAATTATAGTAGATCCCATAATTACTTATACACACATCGTTATGTGAGCTTGTGAATGTATGTCTGACGGAGGCACAGGAAACCAACGGTCTCATATCCTACAAGTGTAAACTTATTTTCAGAATCTACTATCAGTATTCATCTTCAAGTAAAGTTGGCAGCATGGAAGGTTCAAAGATAGTGGATAAGGAACGTGCGATAAATCGCACGACTACGAACCCGCTCTAAGGACGGTAGGTTGGGTTGAACGGGGAACAGCAAAACGGTATCTATACAAAGAGACGGCATTCTTTTCCAGATACCCATCCTCGGAGAAAAACATAGAGAAACCCAACACCCCCGGGAGCGTAACCTTCCTAAGACACTCGGGCGAGGTTAGATAAAGATTAGATGAGTTTGTGGGTGCAGTCCGGTGCGATTGGGTAAAAGACCTTACTGGGTCTGGGGATGAACCAGCAATCAGCAGGCGGCGGTTGAAAATTAGTACTCATACAGTCCAGATCATTAAAACAAAACGGGGTGATGTCTCGATCGAAAGACACCACCCCATTTTGTGGTTAAGGTTAGTTCAAACAAATTTTATCCCTGAAATAACCTCTTTGTTCACTACTACTCATTGGACGACTTCAATTCACCCCACGTGGAGGTAAGTTTTCCGGCGGCACCGATATGCCCTTTGAGGCGGATGCCACGGGTGAGCGTCTGACGATTCCCATCAAGGGACACGTCTTCAATTTGGTAGTAGTATACGACGTTAGGTTGCGCAGTTGTATCCGTATAAGTATAGAACTGCTTTTCACTTGTTGTGCCAGCACCGGCGATCATCGTGGGATTGACAACCTTGAACTCACCGTTTCGTTGCTGTGCGCGCTTGATGAAGAACCCAGCGTTGTTGAGTTCGGACTGCGTTGCCCAAGTAATCACGACTTGTCCAGTCGCTTTATCGCGTGCGGGACGGAAGTGTGAGAGTTCGACGGGCAGGGGTCCACCACCGACAACACCGGGGGTGCCAGCATCTTCATCGCTGCCATACCATGTTGCGGGAGCTTTGAGGAGGGATGTGCTGGAGGCGAGCGTCCATCCGCTAACATCCGTTCCCATTCCTGCTACACCCGCATCAAACTTACGAATGAGTGAACTCCGACCTGTCTCGTCCATCGGGAGGTCCCATGCCGTAGCGGCACCAAGGTTGCCTACCGTGTCGCCAAACTGGACAATACCTGTAGTTTGAGGTGGGAGCAGTTCGATCACGAAACCCATCGGACTCAGGAGGGTATAGCGTCCCTTTTGCTTCAACTGGCTGGAGACATTGATAACCCGATCACTTCCTGTGAGGTTGCCAGAACTTCGACCGCCCCAAGCGACCAATAGAAGCGTTTTACCGAGCGTGCCGCCAGCACCTGTGCCACCACCGACACCGAGGGTGCCGCTCAAGTTGAGGCTCACAGTATTCCCAACCACATTCGCATCCGCAGCGTTTTCGATCTCAACAGACCACCCATCAAGGCGTTTTTCTGCGCCAGAGACGTTTGTGAGTTCAATCCACTGTGGGAGGCGACCGTTGCCGGTGTCTACCATGATTTCAGTAATCATAATATCAGAAGCCATCGCAACGGGGATGACCGGTGCGGGTGTGGGTTCAGGTGCGGGAGCCGGATCTGCGACTGCGTTGATGGGGGAGGCCCCTGGAGAACCGACAAAGAGTCCACCTGCTGCGTCCATGAAGTTTGAACTCGGGGGAATGGAGGCCGCCCAAGAGGTATCCATCGTGCCATCAAGATACGCACCTGCCGCCATCACACGTTCCATGGAGACGAGTCCGGAGGTCTGGACGACTTCTATATCTATATCCACATCATCGCCATCGCCAATGCTTCTCTCAATGATACTCGCGGTTTGACCCGATTTCCCTTTACCGGCAATCGACCAGTGGTTGGTGCCTTTATAGAGCGTACTCACACGGTCTTGGATATTGTTGGCAGCAACGCTCATATCTTTGAATGCTTCGTTGGCAGTATAGAGCATCAGCTTATAGTCTTTGGTCTTCAGCTGTGTGCTCCCCGTGTTATGAATCTCAATCCACTGACGCTTATTATTCCCGCCATCGGTTGCCCACATGATTTCACTGATCATCACACCAGCATCTGGGGCGATGAGATCAATCGTGCCACCGCGAATGAGGAACCCCTCTAAGTCATATTTCAAATCAACGGGGACGACGTTGTAGGCCTGTTTTATCGCACTCCGACCGCTCCCAGCAAGATTCGCATTTTTTCTATCACCCGGATGGATGACCTCGCTTTCGCTGGATTTCTCTGCCTCATCAGTACCGTCTTCATCGTCTCGGACGACGACCAAGTACCCACCCGCAGGGATGATCGTATCATTGGGTATCCCTACTGACACGCCAGGGTCCGCAGTCGGCTTATCAACGTTAGTTAAATCTACGCTAACCTCTAACTTCGCTTTGTCAGCCCCGAGATCATCGGGAACCTTGTTTACAGTGACCAACGTATACTTATAGGGATCAAGCGCAGTGTCTACAAAATCTTTGACCCATACAATTACTTTATCCTTCTTGAAATCCGGCGTGATCCTCACTCTATACAGATAGAACTTATCGTCTCTACCAGTGGGTGACGGATCAAAGGCACCAAGAGCAGTAGTAGCGGTAATAGTGTTACGCGCAGGTATATTATTGTCCGTAGCATCAAAATAAAGATCGTAGCTACCATCCTCATTGTTCTTGAGATACTGCCAGCGCGATATGGACCCACCAGCAACAACGGTGCCAACACTCCCATTTTTGACTCCGATATTCGCTGCTGTGAACTCTTTCGGCTTTTCACTCAGCACAACCTTAACGTCAAAGGCACCAGAGACTTTATCCGCCATAAATCCAGATTCAGGGGGGAGTCGCTTCATTCTGACAGGGTAGGGATCTCCGAAATCCACGTCGATTACACTGAAACTATAATTCACTGCCTGGTTGCCCTTACTGAACGTCTTACCGCTGATCGCCGTAGCCGCATTTTCCTCTACATACACAATCACCTTGCGATCAATAGCAAGGCCTATAGTTCCTTCGTATTTCTGAGTACTCTTTTGGGCCCATGTGATACTGGGTGTTGTTTGTTGCACGCCATCGTTGTCGGTATATACGATTGCAACATCTTGAGTCGGTGTAAAGTCAGCAGCTGGAGCAGTAGTATTTGCATCTGCACCATTATAGTTTACTGGGTCACTGAACTCAACTGTTATGACAACATCTCCCGCTTCCACCTGTTTACCATCGTCAGCATGATGGTCTGCGGTTGAGATTGTCACCGTCGGCCCATCAGAGGCTGCCATCGTAGAAGGAGCCACGAAAACGAGCGCGAGAATTGTGATTAAACTCATTAACGAAACTGTCATTTTCTTTGACAACATTCGTTTTTTCTCCTTGTTCTTATGGAATAAAATTTTCAAACTTAAACCTAAAACCTCACGGAAGCGAAGAAATGAAAAGCTAACCTTCTTCACGTCTTGCCTCCGCTTATGTACAAAATAAGAACGGATCCAGGGATTGTAAATCCATTCAGTAGTCTCAATATCTGGAGGCCTTTGGGAAACTTCAAGTTAGGCAAGGTGCGCGGCAGTGAGTATTGAAAGCATCTTGACAATCCTCATGGAACGTTTCCTAATACGAACATTCACACAGACACACAATATATTTCTGATCTGTAAACAAAACAGGGTAATGCCGCGAAGCACTACCCTGTCTTGTAGTTAAGGTTAGTTCAAACAAATTTTATCCCTGAAATAACCTCTTTGTTGACTACTACTCATTGGACGACTTCAATTCACCCCATGTGGAGGTAAGTTTCCCAGCAGCTCCGATATGCCCTTTCAGGCGGATGCCACGGGTCAGCGTCTGACGATTCCCATCAAGGGACACGTCTTCAATTTGGTAGTAGTATACGACGTTAGGTTGAGCAGTTGTATCCGTGTAGGTATAGAACTGCTTCTCCGAAGTGGTGCCAGCACCTGGAACCATAGTAGCATTGATGACTTTGAACTCGCCGTCTTTTTGCTGTGCCCGCTTGATGAAGAATCCAGCGTTGTTCAGCTCAGACTGCGTTGCCCAAGTAATCACGACTGCGCCGGTGGCTTTATCGCGTGCGGGACGGAACTGTGAAAGTTCGACGGGTAGGGGGCCACCACCGATAACACCGGGGGTGCCAGCGTCTTCATCACTGCCATACCAACTTGCGGGAGTCTTCAGAAGGGAGGTCGCATCTGCGAGTACCCATCCGCTCATATCATCTCCCATCCCCGCGACCCCAGCATCAAACTTACGAATCAGTGAACTCCGTCCGTTCTCGGACATCGGGAGGTCCCATGCCGTAGCGGCACCGAGGTTTCCTGCCGCATCACCAAACTGGACAATGCCCGTGGTTTGCGGTGGCAGGAGTTCGATCAAGAAGCCCATCGGACTCAGGAGCGTATAGCGTCCTGTTTTCTTCAATTGGCTGGAGACGTTGAGAACCCGATCACTCAGGTTGCCGGAGCTCCGACCGCCCCAAGCGACTAAGAGGAGGGCTTCACCGCGGGTGCCGGTAGCACCTTCACGGACATCAAGCGTCTGACCGGTGAGGTCAAGGCTCACTCTACCCGCAACATCGGTATCGTCTGCGGCGTTCGTAATCTCAACAGACCACCCATCAAGACGGACGACTTTACCACTGTAGTTTGCGAGTTCAATCCACTGTGGGAGGCGACCATTGCCGGTGTCCACCATGATCTCAGTAATCATAATATCAGAAGCGGTCGCAACGTCAGGAGGTACGACGACCGGCGGGTCTTCTTTCGGCGGTGGGTCTGCGACCGGGTTGATCGGGGAAGCCCCTGGAGAACCGACAAAGAGTCCGCCTGCCGCATCCGTGAAGTTTGAACTCGGGGGCATAGAGGCCGCCCAAGAGGTATCCATCGTGCCATCAAGATACGCACCTGCCGCCATCACACGTTCCATAGAGACGAGTCCGGAGGTCTGGACGACTTCTATATCTATATCCACATCATCGCCATCGCCAATGCTTCTCTCAATGACACCGGCAGTTTGACCCGATTTCCCTTTACCGGCAATCGACCAGTGGTTGGTGCCTTTATAGAGCGTACTCACACGGTCTACGATCTTCTTCGTGGCATCCGTTATGAGGGGAAGTGCCTCGTTGGCAGTATAGAGCATCAGCTTATAGTCTTTGGTCTTCAGCTGTGTGCTCCCGGTGTTATGAATCTCGATCCACTGCCGGTTCGTCTCACCGCCATCGGTCGCCCACATAATCTCAGAGATCACCACACCCGCATCGGGAGCGATAAGGTCTATCGTGCCACCGCGAATGAGGAACCCCTCTAAGTTATACTTCAAATCAACCGGAACGACATTATATGCCTGTTTTATCGCACTCCGACCACTCCCAGCAAGATTCGCATTTTTTCTATCACCCGGATGGATGACTTCGCTTTCACTGGATTTCTCTACTTCGTCGGCACCGTCTCCATCGTCTCGGACGACGACCAAGTACCCACCCGCAGGGATGATCGTATCATTGGGTATTCCTACAGACACGCCAGCTGCCGCAGTCGGCTTATCAACGTTAGTTAAATCTACGCTAACCTCTAACTTCGCTTTGTCAGCCCCGAGATCATCGGGAACCTTGTTTACAGTGACCAACGTATACTTACTTGTGGGGTCAAGCGCACTGTCTACAAAATCTTTGACCCATACAATCACTTTATCCTTCTTGAAATCCGGCGTGATCGTCACTCTATACAGATAGAACTTAGCATCGTTACCGGTCGCGACCGGACTTAGAGCACTATTCGCGGCATCAGTATCAAAGTTAGTGGGGAAGGTGTCGCCCCGGTCCGGTAGGTCATTTGCCGGAGTGCTGTCAGGAGTATCATAAAGAGTGTGGCTACCATCTACGTTGTTCCTGATATAGTCAATTCGCGCTATAGATCCACCAGCAACAACGGCTCCAACACTTCCATTTTTGACTCCGATATTCGCTGCTGTGAACTCTTTCGGTTTTTCACTCAGCACGATCTTAACATCAAAGGCACCAGAGACTTTATCCGCCATAAATCCAGATTCAGGGGGGAGTCGCTTCATTCTGACTGGATAGGGCTCTCCGTTATCCGCTGCGATTACACTGAAACTATAATTCACTGCCTGGTTGCCTTTACCGAACGTCTTACCGCTGATCGCCGTAGCCGCATTTTCTTCTATATACACAATCACCTTGCGATCAGCCACAAGTGTTGCAGTTCCTTCGTATTTCTGAGTACTCTTTTGTACCCATGCGATAGTAAAGGCAGCTTGTTCCACACCATCGTTGTTGGTATATATGGTCATAACATCAACAGCCGGTCTAAAGTCCTCAGGTGCAGCAGTAGCATCAGTATTAAAGTTTACTGGGTCACTGAACTCAACTGTTATGACAACAGATCCCGCAGCCACTTGTTTACCATCGTCAGCATGGTGATCTTTGCTCGAGATTGTCACCGTCGGCCCATCAGAGGCTGCCATCGCAGTAGGAGCCACGAAAGCAAGAGCAAATATTGTGATTAAACTCATTAACGAAACTGTCATTTTCTTTGACAACATTCGTTTTTTCTCCTTGTTCTTATGGAATAAAATTTTCAAACTTAAACCTAAAACCTCACGGAAGGAAAAAAATGAAAAACTAACCTTCTTCACGTCTTGCCTCCGCTTACGTACAAAATAAGAACGGATCCAGGGATTGTAAATCCATTCAGCATTTGAACCTAACCTTTTTAGCACATTCTGTTAAGTCGCAACTGTGTCGCAGACTACGATGTGCTATCTTCAAGGGTTGACAATCGATGCGGCTCTAAGAGCGACTCTTTATGTGCCGAGATGAGTTCTTGCTCAAACTCTATCCACAGTGAGTTTTTCCGCCAGCGGGAGACATTTGAGACAGACGTTTCTAAAAGCGTCGCTATCTCATTATCCGTTTTTCCGGCAAAAGACATCTCGCACGCAGTCAAAATCATTTTTGTGTTCGAGCGGCGCATCGTGAATTCCTCGCGTAAGTGTGGTAAAATCTCGCGTTTCAACCCTCTACACACTTAATTCTACACTATATAACGTTTCTTGTCAAATTAATTTTCAAAAAAATGCAGTTTTTTTCAATAAAAATGCATAATTCACCCAAAACATGCGAAATTCGTCAAAAACGTATAAAAGGCACTGTGATGGAATCTGATTTTTGTGATGGAATATGTATAAAGAATTGGGTGTGCACATGGGGCTTGATCCCTAAGTCGATCGGGACATGGTTACGCGAGTGCGGCAAAGGCATACGACCGGTTAACAACTTAGCGTAAAAACAAAACGGGGTAATGCCGCTAAGCACTACCCCATTTTGTGGTTAAGGTTAGTTCAAACAAATTTCATCCCTGAAATAACCTCTTTGTTGACTACTACTCATTGGACGACTTCAACTCACCCCACGTGGAGGTAAGTTTGCCGGCGGCACCGATATGTCCTTTCAGGCGGATGCCACGGGTCAGCGTCTGACGGTTCCCATCAAGGGACACGTCTTCAATTTGGTAGTAGTATACGACATTAGGTTGCGCAGTTGTATCCGTGTAGGTGTAGAACTGCTTCTCCGAAGTGGTGCCAGCACCGGGGATCATCGTCGGATTTACAACCTTGAACTCGCCGTCTTTTTGCTGTGCCCGCTTGATGAAGAATCCAGCGTTATTCAGCTCGGACTGCGTTGCCCAAGTAATCACGACTGCGCCGGTGGCTTTATCGCGTGCGGGTCGGAACTGTGAAAGTTCGACGGGTAGGGGTCCACCACCGACAACACCGGGAGTGCCAGCGTCTTCATCGCTGCCATACCAAGTTGCGGGAGCTTTGAGGAGGGATGTGCTGGAGGCGAGCGTCCATCCGCTAACATCCGTTCCCATTCCTGCTACACCCGCATCAAACTTACGAATGAGTGAACTCCGACCTGTCTCGTCCATCGGGAGGTCCCATGCCGTAGCGGCACCGAGGTTTCCTGCCGCATCACCAAACTGGACAATGCCCGTGGTTTGCGGTGGGAGAAGTTCAATAATGAAGCCCATCGGGCTCAGGAGGGTATAGCGTCCCTTTTGCTTCAACTGGCTGGAGACGTTGATAACCCGATCACTTCCTGAGAGGTTGGTAGAGCTTCGACCGCCCCAAGCGACCAAGAGAAGGGCTTTACCCATCGTGCCACCGGCATCTGTGCCACCACCGACACCGAGGGTGCCGCTCAAGTTGATGCTCACGGTATTTCCAACGACATCCGCATCCGCAGCGTTCTTGATCTCAACAGACCACCCATCAAGACGTTTTTCTGCGCCAGAGACGTTTGTGAGTTCAATCCACTGGGGGAGTCTACCGTTGCCGGTGTCCACCATGATCTCAGTAATCATAATATCAGAAGCGGTCGCAACGTCAGGAGGTACGACGACCGGCGGGTCTTCTTTCGGTGGTGGGTCTGCGACCGGGTTGATCGGGGAGGCCCCTGGAGAACCGACAAAGAGTCCGCCTGCCGCATCCGTGAAGTTTGAACTCGGGGGCATAGAGGCCGCCCAAGAAGTATCCATCGTGCCATCAAGATACGCACCTGCCGCCATCACACGTTCCATAGAGACGAGTCCGGAGGTCTGGACGACTTCTATATCTATATCCACATCATCGCCATCGCCAATGCTTCTCTCAATGACACCGGCAGTTTGACCCGATTTCCCTTTACCGGCAATCGACCAGTGGTTGGTGCCTTTATAGAGCGTACTCACACGGTCTACGATCTTCTTCGTGGCATCCGTTATGAGGGGAAGTGCCTCGTTGGCAGTATAGAGCATCAGCTTATAGTCTTTGGTCTTCAGCTGTGTGCTCCCGGTGTTATGGATCTCAATCCACTGCCGATTCGTCTCACCGCCATCGGTCGCCCACATGATCTCAGAGATCACCACGCCCGCATCAGGAGCGATAAGGTCTATCGTGCCACCGCGAACGAGGAACCCCTCTAAGTTATACTTCAAATCAACCGGAACGACATTATATGCCTGTTTTATCGCACTCCGACCGCTCCCAGCGAGATTCGCATTTTTTCTGTCACCCGGATGGATGACTTCGCTTTCGCTGGATTTCTCTGCCTCATCAGTACCGTCTTCATCGTCTCGGACGACGACCAAGTACCCACCCGCAGGGATGATCGTATCATTGGGTATCCCTACTGACACGCCAGCTGCCGCAGTCGGCTTATCAACGTTAGTTAAATCTACGCTAACCTCTAACTTCGCTTTGCCATCCCCGAGATCATCGGGAACCTTGTTTACAGTGACCAACGTATACTTACTTGTGGGGTCAAGCGCACTGTCTACAAAATCTTTGACCCATACGATCACTTTATCCTTCTTGAAATCCGGTGTGATCGTCACTCTATACAGATAGAACTTAGCATCGTTACCAGTAGGTGCCGGATCGTAGAGCTGATTTCCGTCCGTATTGGTGTCAGCATCTTCATTGGCTGCTCCTAAATTTAAACCGGTGTTAAGCGCACCAGTGTCGTTGTTCATTATATCATTGTCATCACTATCATAAGCAGCAAGAACACCATCTTCATTATTCGTGATATAGTCAACTCGCCCGATAGACCCACCAGCAACAACGGCACCGACACTTCCATTTTTGACTCCGATATTCGCTGCTGTGAACTCTTTCGGCTTTTCACTCAGCACAACCTTAACGTCAAAGGCACCAGAGACTTTATCTGATGTGAAATCAGATTCAGGGGCAAGCCTCACCATCCTAACTGGGTAGGGGTCTCCGTCATCTGCGGCGATTAGAGTAAAACTGTAAGTCGCTGCCTGGTTGCCTTTACCGAACGTCTTACCGCTGACAGCGTTAGCTATATTATCAGATACATACACAACCACTTTGTTAGTTGCCACTAAATTACCAGCTGCAAAACTTGCCGTATATTTCTTACCGTTGTTTTGTGTCCACCAACCAGCAGCAGGATCAGGAGGAGTTACAGGATTAGGAGGACTTGTTAGTTCCTTACCGTCTTTGTCGGTGAATACCCACATGACATCAACAAGAGGTTCAAAGGCACCAGTAGCACTATTAGCATCAGTAATGGCTATGTTATAGTCTACTATATCACTGAACTCAAATACTACCTCAATATTGGCACCTACAGACACCTGCTTACCATCGTCAGCATGGTGGTCTTTGCTCGAGATTGTCACCGTCGGCCCATCAGAGGCTGCCATCGCAGTAGGAGCCACGAAAGCAAGAGCAAATATTGTGATTAAACTCATTAACGAAACTGTCATTTTCTTTGACAACATTCGTTTTTTCTCCTTGTTCTTATGGAATAAAATTTTCAAACTTAAACCTAAAACCTCACGGAAGCACAAAAATGAAAAACTAACTTTTTTCACGTCTTGCCTCCGCTTATGTACAAAATAAGAACGGATCCAGGGATTGTAAATCCATTCAACATTTGAACCTAACCTTTTTAGCACATTCTGTTAAGTCGCAACTGTGTCGCAGACTACGATGTGCTATCTTCAAGGGTTGTTCGATGTGCTTCTAACAATGACTCTTTATGTGTGGAGATGAGTTCCTGTTCAAACTCTATCCACAGTGAGTTTTTCCGCCAGCGGGAAACGTTTGAGACAGACGTTTCTAAAAGCGTCGCTATCTCATTATCCGTTTTCCCGGCAAAAGACATCTCACATGCAGTCAAAATCATTTTTGTGTTCGAGCGGCGCATCGTGAATTCCTCGCGTAAGTGTGGTAAAATCTCGCGTTTCAACCCTCTACACACTTAATTCTACACTATATAACGTTTCTTGTCAAATTAATTTTCAAAAAAATGCAGTTTTTTTCAATAAAAATGCATAATTCACCCAAAACATGCGAAATTCGTCAAAAACGTATAAAAGGCACTGTGATGGAATCTGATTTTTGTGATGGTCCCTAATGATGATCATATAAATTACAGCCCAGATAACGATTCCAAGGTTAGTGGGTAGCCAGGGGAGTTCCCTAATTCCCCCTTGGCTACCCTTTTCGTTTGATTAAATGGAAGACGTTAGCGTCGTCCTCAGGACCGGTTAGGTTTAACCTCGATCCAAGAGGTTACTTTATAATTATACGTATTTCTACGCTCAAAAGTCAAGTATCGTTGCATTTTAAATATATACTTTAATATATAGGGGTAGGCACTCCTATGCTGTCCACTTCATTAAGAACAAGGAGAGTAAACGAATGTCGTCAAAGAAACTGGCAGTCTCGTTACGGTCAAATGGCAAGTGCTTGGATGGCATCTATGCAGCCAAGCACCAACTTTAACCGCGGGGGCAACGGGTGTCCGAACTGGCACACCCGGGACTGATCCCATTGAGGATCTTACACCATCTCAAGAACCCGAAGAGACACCTCCGGTGCCGCAGGCAAACTTACCTCCACGTGGGGGAAATTGAAGTCGTCCAATGAGTAGTAGGAACAAAAAGGTTATTGCGGGGATAAAATTTGTTTCAACTCACCTTAACCAAACGAAGCCGGGGGGTCTCTGATGCCTCGGCTTTCGTTTTTTAAAATACTTGGCGGATAGAGTCTCAACTCGGATTATCAGTTGTCAATCGTCAGTGAAGAGGGGGTCGTTTGATGCACATTTCTTGTAACTGATAACTGGAAACTGAAAACTCTATCCATCTTCGGTGTGGAGCCCCATCCTTGTAGGTTGGGGAGGAAACACCGCTCTTTTTTTACAAAAAATGTCAAAAATGCTATACTATTCTCTGTTTCCTGGTATAGCATTCCTCAATATCGCGAATCGGGAGTCTATTGATGTGTGCTGTCGCCAATCGTTTTAACAATAGTAACTCAGTTATAATAAGGATGATTCTTATGGAGAAACGTTTGTTTTTAATTCCTTTATTGTTTGTTGGCATGCTACTTCTACAGGACAGTTTCGCCCAAGACACACGGCAGTGGCACTTACCCGAAGGGGTCAAGGCGCGTATCGGTAAAGGGAGAGCGAATGATATTGCGGTATCGCCGGATGGCACCCAACTCGCCATCGCGACAGGTCTTGGGATTTGGCTCTATAATATGAACACAGGTGCCGAGATCGCACTTCTCACCGGACATACAGCTTGGGTCCGTACGGTCGCCTATTCGCCCAATGGCAAAACATTGACAAGTGTGAGTGATAGGGAGATCCTTTTATGGAATCCAGAGACCCAAAAACAGAAAACAACCTTTGACTCTCAAGGCAGCCAATCCATTGCGTATTCTCCCAACGGGCAACTGCTGGCAGTTGGACGCTGGGGGGGCATTGATATCTTGAATGCTGGGACGGGGGATCTGCAAAGAGCGCTTTCTGGGCATACCAGCGATGTTGCGCATCTATCATTTTTACCGGATAATAAGACCTTAGTGAGTGCGGCACGAGACGGTCGAGATACAGGGATTCGCGTGTGGAATACCCGCACCGGTAAACTCATACGGACGCTTTCTGGACATAATGACCTTATTCAATCAATGGCGTTGTCACCCGATGGGAACACCTTAGTGAGTGCGAGTTGGGATGGCACGATTCATTTCTACAACACAAAGAAGGGTGGAAAGACAACGCTTGATATGTGGGCTGAGTCGCTCGCATATTCCCCAGATGGCAACCAGATCGCCGTGGGAACGCATGAAATCCGGTTGTTGAATGCCAGAACCCGTCAAACCCAACGGACGTTTTCTGGACATACAAATGGTGTCCACCGCATGGTCTTTTCATCTGATGGGAACACCTTAGTGAGTGCGAGTTCGGATGGCACAATTCGTTTGTGGGATTTTGCGACAGGATCGAACCGATTGACGATTGAAGGGCATTTTGTATTCGAAAGGGTCGCCCTGTCTCCTAACGGCAAGACCATCGCGACCGCGAGTGAAAAAGATATTTATTTATGGAACACTTCAAACGGGAAATTTTCCCAAGCGTTTCAGGTTCAAGGCGATAGGATCTTTGCCATCGCGTATTCTCCCAATGGCAATACATTGGGGGTTGGATCCTGGAACGACGGCCTGCAGGTGCTGCTCTTGAATGCCCAGACGGGAAACGTCAATAAAGCACTTCGCTATCAAGGCGAGCCTGTCGGTTCCATCGCATTTTCACCTAACGGTAAATTGGTCGCCGGAGGGAGTTGGGACGGTAAAATACGTTTATGGAATGCACGCACAGGAAAACTCCTGCGGACGCTCACGGGACATCAGCAAGGGATCGAGTCAATGGTCTTCTCACCCGATAGTAAAATGTTAGCAACGGGGATTTGGGGCGGTGAAGGGCGTTTGTGGAACCCGAACACGGGGAAACTCCTACGGACGATCTCTACCGAACTGTCCAGTCGCGGATCTGTGGCGTTCTCACCCGATGGGAAGGTCTTAGCCACTGGAGGTTGGAACAATATTCAGTTACAGAACACCCAGACCGGTCAACTTCAGCAAATTATTGATGGCAGAGGTCAAGCCTTGGCGTATTCAAAAGATGGGCAGACCTTGGCGAGTGGCGATTGGCAGAGAATCCATTTGTGGAACGCCCGCACAGGGAAACTCCGGCGGTCGCTTCTTGGCCCCTCCGAAGGTATGCATTACTTAGCGTTTGTTCCTAACGGTAAGACACTCGTAAGTCACGGAGAGGACCACACCATTCTCATCTACAATATGAACGCATTGCCCAAAATTGCCGCTGAAGATGTTAATCTTGATGGAGTCGTTGATGTCAAAGATCTCATCGATGTTGCCTCAAGTTTCGGCAAATCCGTCCAAAAGGGGGTGTATCCAAACCCTGATGTCGACGCCGATGGTGTGGTGAACCGTAAAGATGTCCTAAGGGTTATCGCCATCCTCGAAGCGGCTCCAGGCGCACCTGTATCAGGATCACGCGTCTCCGAGGGGCTCACCGCCGAAAGCCTCCGATATTGGATTGACCGTGCCAAGTCTCTGAACAATAGAGATACCGTCTCCCAAAAAGGACTTCAGGAATTGGAAAAGTTGTTAGCAGTATTAACGACACACAGTAGAAATACGCCTGTAGAAACAGTCCTGCTGCCGAATTATCCGAATCCCTTCAATCCAGAGACATGGATACCGTATCATTTAGCAACCTCTGCACATATTGTGATTAACATCTACGATGCCAAAGGCGTATTGGTGCGGGTCCTGCCTCTTGGACAGCAGCCTGCGGGGTATTATACCCGTCAAAGCCGAGCCGCCTATTGGGATGGAAAAAATACCCTCGGAGAAACCGTCGCCAGTGGCGTATATTTTTACCAGTTAGAGACCGACACGGGGTCGTTACTCCGCAAGATGGTCATCGTGAAATAGTATCATATGACCATAGGATAGCTGGGAGGCTGATGTTCATTAGCTTCCCAGTTATCGCTGATGAGTGGAAGGATGTGCTTTAAGGCACATTTGCTTCAAGTATAACAATACGGGCAGAGGGTGTCAACCCTATTTTCAACTCAACTCCTCCTGTTTTGCTAAGTTGGCATCAAGGGTTTGGAGTTGATGCTGTGGAATTAGGTCAAGGTATTGAGTGATAACGCGTTTAGAAAGTCGTGTAATCTGTGAGATTGTGTCAACATCAGCAGTCGCAGCACGAACGACTTTCACCGACTCATAATCCCGAATGTATCGATCGACCGCCTCCTTGGAATGCCTGGTCTTGGCAGCAATAGTCGGGGTGAGATACCCTTGAAGATAGAGTGTGATGATCTCTTTCTTGTGAGTAATCGCTCCTGATAAGTCATGAATATTGCCACGGGTGGGTAAGATTTCGCCTGTGGTTCTTGGTTCCACTCATTGACGTAATCGCTGACGACCTTGTCACAGACGTTGAGCAAGACTGCCAAGTCGAGTTGCGTCAATAAGGCACCCTGGTCATACGCTTGATGACACCAGCGGACTAAGCGATTAATTCTGAGTTGTCGGGAGGTGAATCCGTTGCGAAACGATTCGACATCCTCTGCGGCAACATAGGTCAGAATGATAGGTTTCATACGGGTTTTGACGATGGCTTTGCCTTTTTGAGGGTATTCATCAAGAGGGACCGCCATCCAGACGAGTTGTCCATACCGCAGGAGCCGTTCCTCTGGAAGTTGGTCGCCCCTGGCGAGTTTCTCCAACGGGAGAGTAATGACGAAATACGCCTCAACGGTCTTGAGGATGTCATCCACAATAGCAGTGGCAGTGACTTCGCCTTTGTCATATCCGTAGTCGTTGAGAAAGCGATGGATCAACAACTGTCGTAGAGACTTATCGTTGATGCGCCTGACTTTCTTCTCGTTATGTTGCGTGCGCGTCAAAGGTTTGCTCATCAGAGATCCCCCTTTTTTTCATCCATAGGTTCTGGATGAAGGAGCTGGGTCATGCGATCGGTGTGTTGATATTCCTCATACAGCGAGAGATATTCGCGAATCAAACGGTCAGAGAGGTGGGTAATCAGGCGTATCTGACCCTTCGGAAAGTCTTGAGCATGAAGCGTGGCGACGTGTGTGAAGTCTCTCAAATAGCGGTAGACGGCGCGTTCGGAGTGGTTCGTCTTTTGCTCAATCTCGGTGAAGGTATACGCCTTGAAATACAACTCGAGGATCTGCGTCTTGTGAGATAGCCCTGGGCCCATGTCGAGTTTCGTCCCGCGCGTCATCACGAAATAGCCTTCTCGCCTTAAGTGTTGAATGTCGCGTTTCATCGTCGCAGGAGAGCTGGTTAATAAAACAGCTAAATCCTCATAAGTCAGCAAAGCGTCTTGGTCATAAGCCTCTTTGGTCAATCGTAGGATCCGATGGCGTCTGAGACCGGCTAGGCCATAATCGGACCAAGACTTCAAGATCGCTTTCGATGTCATTGAGTTTCAAACGACAGGAGACTTTTTTCGCTAAAGCGATATGTTTACCTGCTGGTTCCTCCGCAGCCACTGCCTCGTAACAGATTGGTCCCTGAAGTGAGTTGAACATCGGCATGTTGGGCAAAGTAGGTAGAAATCTGTTTATAGTAGGCTTCCGCCACTATAGGCATAAGATTAAAGTCTTCTGAAATCTTCTGAATAATCGCCGATCTGGCATTCTTGGACTCAATGCGTTTGACACCATAAGCGGTGTCCTTCTTACGATTCATATCGACCTCCATGAAGTGAGTGTCGGTGATGTAAATACATCTACCTGTTAGATGTACTCATACTCTTAGTGTAACTCATGGGGTCATTTGATACAAACTATAAATAGGCAGCAATTCAAGGGAATGTGCCGGCACCTTTGTAAACAAACAAAACAGAGGAGCTCCTTCGGGAACTCCCCTGTTTTGCTTTAAATCGATTTTTGATCCCCAGCCCGGTAGGGTCTTTCACCCTGATCGCACCGGGCACCGGCAGCGTCACTTCCGCGGTAGATGCGATTTATTGGAGAGAGACGTTTTCTAACTGTGTCAACGAAGTTTCCTGGGTTTCCTTGAGATAGGCGTTCGGATCATGATAGAGTGCCCCCTCCGGGAGCCATTCCCAAAAGATACCGAGATCCTCGCGTATCCGATTCACGAAGAACTGTGGAATTTCTCGCGTCTCACCTTCAAAGAAAGCCTTGAACCCCGGATTCTCATCGAACTGACGGACAGTTTCCTGATACAAACGCACTCTTTTAAACTCTGAGATACCGCGTATCGTGTTCAGCCACCGCGGGAGAAACGATTTCGTTGAATTGTAACGCTTGAAAATCGACTTCCACGACACTGAATGTCCCAACAAATCAATCATGGATTTGTAGAAGGTCTCCCAAGCGTAGTTTTTCGGCTTAACATTCATCGACTGCGTGTTGCCTAAGAAGTGAAACGGAACAGGCATCACACGATCCGAGCGTTGATATTCAAGATTCAAAGGCGCGGCTTGTCCATAAGCGGTCAACAACGCATAAGCGGGAAACGCACCGGGTGTTATATCCACGAAATGTTTCGTCAACTCAAAGGGTTCCACGCCTTCGTCGGCATCAACGCCCAAGACAAAATTGGTTTGGACGTATGGCACGTATTTCAAGATCATATTCACCTGTTCAGAAACCCTCCGGACTTTATCGATGCCGCTGTTTCTCCCTGTCTTTGATTTGTTCCCGAAGTCTGACCACGACTCAATTCCAGGTAACAACGCCACAAAGCCGTTGCGTTGCAGACGCTGCACGTGGGGTTCTGAGAGCAGCGATAGACTGCTTTCAGCAACAAAATCTATGCTGTTTTGCGGCACGGCTTCTTCAATCGCAGACAGATACGCATCGAATCGGATACCGAAGTTCGGGTCGTGCCATCCAACCAGTGGACGCTTAAACTTACCCAACAAGAACCGCAGATCTGATTTCAGCGTATCAAAGTCCAGCGGTTGATAGGGAACGACTGAATCGATACAGAAACTACAGGTATATGGGCATCCAGTGCTACCGAGCATGGGTACCAACTTAATCCACGGGGCTTTACGGTGTGCGAGGTCAATGAACTTCCAACGTTCCTGGACACCGGGAAACACTGTGGGTTGTTTGTCCGCTGAGAGGTGAACCCCGATTGGACGATGCTGTGAACAGTCTTGCAAAAGATCGTGGATAACGGTTTTATCTGTGAACCCCAGAACGTAGTCAAAATACTGCGCTGCATCTTGGGGATAGCACCGGGCATGCGGTCCCCCCAGCACAGTAATCGCGCCTTTGGCTCGGTAAAAGTTACTCAACGCATACGCCAATTGGGCGGCTTGTGTGTATGAACTGATGATGACAAGGTCCATGTCGTCGTCCGCGGGTAAGGCTTCTACAATATCTTCACCGCCTAAATAATACCCAAATGTGACAGTGTGTCCCGCTGCTTCGCACCACGTCGCGATCACTTGGGGCATAATACTCGCAAAATTCGGGTTCATTGTCCGGGACCATAAAGTTCGCTTCGATCTGTTGGCAACAAGGTCAAGAATACCTATTTTGAGTTTACGCATACGGGTTCCTCCTCAAAATACTCGATTCAATAGACGTTGATAGCGTTCTCTGCATACCACCTGTTCTCCAGCGTCCTCTGCCAGCCTTCTGTGCCGGTTTCCCATAACATCTTATCACAATTAGGACATTCACCCTATATTTTTAACCTTTTTTGGTGCAGGTATTGGCTGAAGAGTTATTCTGATTTTCTCACACGGAGAATGCCCGGTACAGCGATTAATTCAACAAACCACCACCGATTGCGTTCAATAACACTGACAAACAGATTGAACAAAAACGCCAATCCGACAATACACACCCCTGCTGCAAGCACGTAGGGAATATCGTATAAACCGCCTGCCTTTAGCATGATGTAACCGAGCCCCTGTTCGGATGCAATAAACTCTCCTATGAACGCACCCAAGAGTGCTAACCCAATGTTTAACCGAAGAGAAGCAAGCACCCAATCAATAGAGGAAGGGAGAATGAGTTTCTGGAACAGCTGTCTATTTGAACTATTGTTGAGCTCAAACAATGTCTTTAGTTCAGGATCAACTTTTTTCCCGCCATCGTATGCTTGCGAGAGTGCTACCAAGATCGTAGAAAATGTCGCCATCGCAATTTTCATCTGAATACCTACCCCAAACCACACAATCATCATTGGCGCAAAAGCAAATATCGGAATAGAACCGAGTGCCAAGACATAGGGTCGAGAGATGGAGGCCAGTTTTGGGAAGTATAAAAGGGAAAAACCGATCATACTCCCGACGATGACCCCTATCAGGAATCCACCGAGTGCTTCAATGCCTGTAACAGCAGCATGAATCAACAGTTCTCCATTCGCGATATTGACAGCAAGTTTCCGAATCACTAGAATCGGAGATCCGAACAGAAATTGCGTGCGGGTAGATTGGTCTGCTAAGAGTTGCCACACAGTGAGGAAGAAAAGCAGCGGAAGAAAGCCGAGGAGCTGGTTGATTTTACGTTTTATCATTGGAATCTTCACTTTCGCGGAGGGCTTGCCAAACTTCTGAAAAATACTGTGAGAAAAGTGGCAATCGCCTGCGAACGACCGGGGACGTTTGTGCAATTTCCGCGTTCATATCGATGCTGCACCAAATAGAGCCGGGGCGTGGGGACATGACAACAATTTGATCGCCCAAGGCGACTGCCGATTCAATATCGTGCGTAATGAACACACAGGTCTTATTTTCGGTTTTAACCGTCTGCCATAACAGGTCCTCAAGTTCTAAACGTGTGTTGAAATCTAAGGAGATAAAGGGTTCATCACACAAGAGGAGCGATGCATCAACGGCTAATGTCCTGGCGAGGACGACCCGTTGCTGCATACCGCCCGATAATTCTTTGGGATAGTAATTTGTAAATTCGGCTAAACCGAGAAAATCCAAAAGTTCCGTGAGTTTCCGTATCGTTTCGGGTGTTAACGTATTTTGAAGTTCAAGGCTAATGGCAGCGTTCTGGAGAACATTTCGATACGGGAGTAGCTTTGCCCCTTGTGGCATATAGCTAATCTTTGAATGTGCTTTGGAAGGGGGTTCTCCAAAGACAGATACACTCCCAGAGGTGGGTTCGAGGATGCCAGCGATAATATTAAGCAGGGTCGTCTTTCCACACCCACTCTTGCCAACGATACAAACGATTTCGCCCTTGCTGACATCTAAATTGATGTTCCTGAGTGCTTCGGTCGAAGGTGTACCCACACCACTATAGATTTTTGAAAGAGCATGTACCTGAACAATAGGCTTCTTTGATATCGCTATAGCCATTTGTTACACACCCATTAGCAAATTACAGATGCCTCGTTGAATCTCTATGTTGCATCCAAAGAATAAAATCAGATAGCAAAAAACCAAGAGGCATACTACTCAACATTCCTACCCAGTGCATAGGTTTCTGATTTAACTCCAACCAGGTGCCACCCACTAAAAAGATAACCGCTAAAATCCCAGAAATTACCCTCGCAATTGTTCTAATTTTTGATCTTGTCAGTAATCCGCGAAGGGCAGGATCATAGAAGGCAAAAGTAAAAATACATAAAAGCAGGATTCCAGGTATAAGAGATCGAACCAGAAGTGGTAAGTTCACAAGACCGGTAGAAAAAAATATACTTGCCAACAAAGTTATTATAAACCCCGCCCTTACAATTAAAGGCGCAGCATCCCCAAGTATAATTCCAACCAAATTCTTCAAAAATCCCAAGATCCCTTTGGAAGGCGGAGTGGGTTTTGAGACCCCAAATTCACTTACAATTTGCCATGTGGCTGCCTCTGAGAACTCTTGGTGCACAACCATCTGATACATGTTGTTGGCTTCTTTTATATCATCATCTTCCCAGAATTCTACCCTACCTCTGGCTTTCACCGCATTTACCCATTGGGATTTTGAAACTGCTAGATTCATTGGATAAAAATTCTCTTCATAAATTTGGTCAATAATCCAAGAAACTTCATCCTGTGTTAAACTATCCTGTCCATCCTGATAAAATTCTCTCTCTACAGCTATCTCCTGACAGACACTGCAGGCGATTTCTTTTGAAGAACGTAAAAGAAAAATAGCCCTTTGAATTCCCTCCACTACTTTCCTCAAGATATAAGTGTCTTCTGGACAATTCGTATTCATAGCTGTAGTAATCAAACCCGTCGTCAAAAAATCTGAATAACGCGGGTTTTTTGAAAAACGATGGTTTATGGTAATATTCTCGCCTGTATGGGCTTCTTTGGCTAATCCAACAATATCAGCAGTTATGGCAATTGTAGGTGTCCCTTTCTCCTGTTCTTTTAACAAAGTATTTATTTCTTGACCAAAATTGACAGAGCCAAAACTAGAAATCCCTGTAACAGTCCTTAGCTGCTTCCCGATGAAATGTCCAGTTGTTAGTGCCTCATCATAATAAATAATTTTTTTAAAATGATGCCCTATTCCGCTCTCTGAAAGTTCGCCTTCAATCTTGTTAACACCCCAGAAAGACGGCTTGGTTATTAACGCCCCTATTAATCTTAAATCCTTTGGCTGCAAAATGTCGGGAGCATATCTACTAAACATCGCTAAAGGATCACACAAAGCAATTGAGAGAATATCATGTTTATGACTGTCCTCAAACATCGCCTCCATAGCTGGTATATCACCTGATTGATGGTCACCCGGAGTACAGAACTCTACATGAAGTTCCTTATCTATCGTCTGGAAAATCTTTCGGTGCTCGGCTATATAAGTTGGTAGGTACAGAAAAGCATCCGCTGCACGATAGATGACAACCTTTTTCATAATAAAAAAATTCTCTAGTTTTTATCGTCCTAAAGAAAGAGTGCGGTGATAATCAACTATAGTTCCAGGGGTTCATTCTACGCCTTACAGACTTCTATACAGAGGGTTTGCGTGGAAACTCTCCCCAATCAAACCCGTTCCTGCGAATCATTTGTAGGTTTCTACAGCTTTCTGGGCAAACGTATTGTCCAATGCCGCTGCATCTATAGCCGGCAAGTCGCCTGCGTCCACACGCAGCTGACAGGCTTGCTCCCAAGCCGTTTTGGATACCAGGGCATTTCTCGGCAAAGTCTTAGAATCAATAACCCGTTTGAGTGCCTGTGCCACGATACCAGGGTCTAAGTTTGGAAACCGTTTTAAAGCGAAGTCAGCAGTCGCCTCCGGGTTTGCGTGCGCATAAGACTCGGCTTGTTGTATCGCATTCACAAACTTTTGAACGAGGTCAGGATTTTCAGCAATGAGGGTCTCACGTGTCGTCACGCCGGTAATCGCAAAATCCCCATACATTTCCGCCATGGAGTAGACGACACGCGCCCCCTGTTTGACTGCAGTTGAAACGTTGGGTTCAAGCTCCAAAGCAATATCCACCGCCCCGGCTTCTAATAGCGGCAACAACGCCCCAAAAGCCGCCTGTCTGATTCGGGGTTTTAATCCAGCAGTTTCAAACATCTGTTTTTGAAGCGTGAAGGCTGTTGAAGGTGAAGGAAACGTCGCGACCGTGAAACCTTCAAGCTGTTTGGGATTCTTTATTTCGGGAACCTCCAAATTTTTTGTCACACCCCAGAAAGGCACACCGTTCACGATACTCGCGATCACTTTCCCGGGTTGACCTTTTGCGCGGGCAATCGCCACAAATGTGGGATCGGCAATACCGAAGTGAACATCACCACTAATGACAGCAGCAAAGGTTTTATCGTCACCGCCTGTGCTGGTAATCGTGACGTTTAACCCTTGATCCTTAAAAAAGCCCTTACCCTCGGCCAAATATAAAGGCATATACAAGAAAAAGTCCGCAAATTGCGCGACTTTGACTTCCGTGAGTTTCTGTTCCGCAAAGGCGTGTCCGAATTGACTTGGGGTTTGTAGTGCGTGTTGGTTCCCTGGATCCGAGGAGAGAAAAGAAAGACCCAAGATGAAGAGTAGCGCGATTACCGAGATTTTCCGATACATAACAAAAGTCTCCTATAATTTTTTATTTTCGACTGCCGACGCTACGACGGCTCCTTTCACATAATGCTTATATCTCTTTAGGCAGACAAGTCAAGTCGGAGTTGATCGGTAGCAGATCGACCCCTCACAATAGGCGTATTGAAACGCTTCCCCGCAAAGATTTCCGCTACAGATAAGATTTGTAAACGCGGGTAAGGCTGTCCCCCAATTTCAACTTCTCCTTTCTGCCCACAGAAGTCTAAAAAGTTCTTCTTCTGCATACGCCCCAATGTTTTGCGGGTGATGAACCCACCCATCGGATAATCTTCTTCATCAATCACACCCGCTAAGGCACGCAAAGATTCAATCTTTACTGTTGCGCCACCTTTAACTTGAAGTTTCATTGCCTTTAGATCATCATCTTCGCCTGTGGGAAAGTAGAGTCTGCCATCAACACCCCCATCACGACTCTTACGGGTTGTAACAAAGCCGTCAACCATCTCAACAGCCCATTTTTCAAACTGATATTTATCGCGTTTCCAAAGGTCTTCCGCACCTTCCACTGTTCGGGGAACACCTGAGATTTCATAGTCTCGCCCCTCAACAAGTCCACATCTTTCGCTCAGACGAACAGCACTCACGCGTTTTATGGCATGGATAGCGATGTCAACACCGATCCATTGACGATTTAACCGTTGTGCAGCTTCAAGTGTTGTTCCACAACCGCAGAAGGGATCGAAAACAACACCACCTTCCTTTGATGAGGCTTTGATGATCCGATCCAAAAGTTCGACAGGTTTTTGGGTAGGATAACCTTCATCTTCCTCGCCCCTTACAGGTGCAATATCATTCCAAATGCTTTGCGGCGGCTGTCCAGCGTCTGGCGTGAGATAACGTTTAAGTCGTGGGAGTCCCTTTCCTGTCCAATGAATAAGTTCTGCTTCGTGCAACGCATCCAAGCGTTCATGAACGCTTTTTATATCTCGATAGTTTGGAATGAAGTTGGATTCAATATACTCCGCATATTTTCCTGTCCGTGGCACAGACCAACATCTACTTCCCGTCCTCCCTGGATGGATACCACGCCAAGGTTGGACTGACGCACCCCCACTCGAACCCGATCTAGGCCCAGTTAAATCCGCGCTCTCATAATTTCCATGATCATCCGAATGGTTATAGGCAGCACGACGCTCATCACTTAAAGGAATGAGTACATCATCAGGTATATTCCTTTCGCCATAACTGTAGTAGAAAATTGTGTCATGAATACGACCAAACAGTTTGTCGTTATGGGCGTTGTGCCGCTTCCATACAATTTCTGCCCGATAGTTCTTTTCGTCAAAGATACCATCCATAATGACCTTGATATAGTGGCTGTAGGTGGGATCACAGTGCAGGTAGATTGAACCTGTGGGTCTGAGTATAATTTTCATTTGCACCAGACGCTCTACCATATACGAGAGATAGGCGAGGAGCTTCGGATTGGTGTCTCGTAAAGCTTTCATCCAGACACTCCAAAACCTCACGATACTTTCATCAATATCTTGCGAACGCATGAATTCTGGCATTTTTCGGATGGATCGCTCCCGTTCAGGATCCAGGGTCCACAAGTCACAGAACGCTTCTATTTGATCGGGGAGGGGGCGACCTGTTTCGTCTTTGTAGATGGCATTGTAGTTACGATTCGAGTTAAAGGGCGGGTCCAGATATATCAAATCCACGCTATTTGCATACATCTCACGTTGCATAACGGTTAAACAATCACCGTAGTATAGTTTGTTCATGCAAAACACTCCACAGGATTTCAAAACTCTCGGTAGATGTATCTCAATGAATCCCTCTCAGACAAATCAAGCCAAACACCAATAGGCAGGCGGACCCCTTCCTTTTTAATGCCTGTTCCGTAAATCTACCAACATGATTTGAACGCAGTATCTTGGTTATAAAGACTGCACTTTTGCGCGTAAAACGTGCAAAATCTAAAAAAATGTCAAATTTTCATTTTTTTCAAATTATGCATGAAACCGACGCGAAAGGGCAGTCCCTTGGATTCTCACAATTCCGGTAGATACACATTCTCTGGCACGGCATACCCTGCCGGCCACCGAGTTGCGATCAAACGGGTTCGAGGGAACGCCGAGATATTGACTGCATCCCTCTGGTTTCCGCCAAGGATCATCAAATTTCCGTCTGCGTCCACGCCCATGACAAAACCGACATGTCCACCGCTCCCCCGTCTAAAGACAGCGATCGCACCGAGTGTAGGGTCACACGCCTGTCCCCAATGTTGATAATTGCGTGCCCAGGCACTCCGCGTTGAGGTTATTCCAACCTCCTCTAGGACACCCCCGACATAGGCAGCACACCACGGGGTTTCATCGCTCTCATAGTCTTGATGGATAAGTTTCCACCATTTCAGCACTCGTGGATGGGTGTCTGGTCCCGGCATCTCCTCAGTCCCGATATACTCCCTTGCTATCGTTAGCCACGGAAGTTCACCCTCAATCACGATCGGTTCTGGGGTTTCATACCCAAAAACGATTTCAACAGATGTTGCCTGTCCAAGGGCACCGTAGGTCTGTGGACCTGGCAGCCCATCCACATCGGGTTCAGGAATGCCAAGGGCGCGCTGCACGTTTTCCCAAAATTCCTTCTGTGTCATTGTTTATGCCTCCAGTGTTGCAGGTGTGCAACCTTGCAGATGTCAGGTCTTGCTTAAAACGGATTGAGACAGATCGGGTCAGAACACCGATTATTGTTGTCGCGTTTCCGGTTTTTCCACGGATAGGATTTACACGCTGTATCAAACGCACTGATTTGAACGCAGCACTTTGATTATAAAGACTGTCATTTTGGAGGAAAAACGTGCAAAATGCCGAAGTGCTAATTTTTCCACCGCCTTAGACTTCGCCAAGGGACCTAAATCAGAGTGCCGTGCTGGGATTTCTTGACTCATTGCCTTAGGTCTAACGCTGGGGTCTTAAATTCGTCAAACTCGTGGAAAACGATTTTTTCATACAAAAAACACAAACATGACTTTTTTTCATTGTATGCACGAAACGCGATCAAAAGAGAAGTCTTTATAATTATGTTGCTACTTTCAAATAATAGGAAGTAAGGTCGGGCCCTATGCAGGGTTTATCATTATCTCGGCAGGGGTGAGCTGTCTATTAATTTTCCTATTTTCCCACATGTATGACAAACTCCTTGGGTATTACCGGAAGACGATCCTGTATGGGTTTTATGAATATGCCATAAACCGAGAAGAGTCGAGTGCCTCCGGAAATCAAGAAAATTAGTTTGGAGGCTTTCAGTCCCTACATTCTCAAATGAAGGAATAACATATGCGAAAGCAAGAAACGTTCACTGTTTTATCTATTGACGGCGGCGGCATCCGCGGCATCATCCCCGCAAAGATTCTCGCCTATATTGAGAAACAGACCAAATCTCGAATAGCAGATATCTTTAATCTCATCACTGGGACCTCAACCGGGGGTATCATCACGCTGGCACTTACCGTGCCAGATCCAGATGACCCTGAAAGTCCGGCATATACAGCAAACGAGTTAGTTGATTTGTATAAAGACCGCGGGGAAATCATCTTTGACAGATCCGTTTGGCACAGGATCCGATCAGCCGGTGGATGGGCAGAGGAGAAATACCCAACACGGGGAATCAGACGGGTTTTAAAGACCTACTTTGAAAATGCTCGCCTCAGTGAGGCATGCACCGAAGTGTTAATCCCAAGTTATGACATGCGCGGCACACGCCCGTATTGGGAGAAAGGCGCTATTGAGAGAGAGGGCGGACACCCACGTTTCTTTAAGAGGCGGAAAGCACGAAATCTCTCTCTAACGCATGAGGATTACTTGATGCGGGAAGTAGCCCATGCCACTGCTGCTGCCCCAACCTATTTTGAACCTGTTGACACGGCGTTTACACCGACTTCAAGCGACGAAAGATTGATTGAAACGCTGGTGGATGGCGGTATTTTCGCGAATAACCCCGCAATGTGTGCTTACGTTGAAGCGAAAAAAATACTGAAAGAAAAGGAGCGTCCCACGGATAAGATATTGCTTGTCTCTTTAGGGACAGGGAACTTAACTGAAGAGTTAGATGCAGATGACGCAAAAAACTGGGGAAAAGTCAGCTGGATCAACCCCCTTTTCACGATGATTTTTGATGGGGCTAGCGATACTGTAGACTATCAACTCAAACAATTGACAGATGGGAATGAGGATGTCTATTATCGATTCCAACCAACTTTATCAGAAGAAGGCAACGATGAGATGGACGATGCCAGTCCAAAACATTTGTCAGAGTTAGAGCGTTTTGCCGACACTTTTATTCAAAGAAGTAAATCTGATTTGGATACAGTGTGCTCTCAACTCTCAGAGATTGCTGGATCCTAATAGTAGTGGCAGTAGCGTATCAATTCCACTACCTTTAGATCTGAATTTATTCCGCGACAATCCGCATCGCCGCCACTGTCGCCGCAGATTTAATCAACTGTTGCTCTGTTTGCGCCGCTGCAATCGCTTTGACAATCTCAGTCGCAGCAGCCGCCTCGGCAACCTTGGCAGAGGTTTGTGCCTTCGCAATCTCCGCTGACGCTTGCGCTCTGGCAACCTCACCGGGAGCCTTTGCCTTGGCAATCTCTGCAGATACGATAGTTTCCGCTAGCCTCACTTGTTTCTCTGCTTCAATCCGTTCCGAGTCTGTCTTCGCCTGCAACCGCGCCTGTACCGCTCCAATCAGTGCCTGCAGTTTCGCCTCCTCAATAGCGGTTGTCGCGAGAATCCGAGCCTTTTCGGTATCCGCTTTCAACAAAATGCTTGCTTTTTCCATATCCGTGTAGGCTTGTGTTTTCAGCACATCCGCTCCGATTTTCTCCTTGACAATTTCAGCATACGTCTGAATTTGTGCCTTCTGAACCTCCATATCTGCCTGAATCTGGGCAGTTTTTATTTCCACATTAGCACGTGTCTGTTCCTTTGCCACGTCAGCATCGGCGCGAATTTGAGACTGCTTTACTTCAGCCTCAGCTTGTACTTTCGCAACTTCAGTGCGTTCCTTCTCCTTTGCAACCTCAGTCTCAGCACGAGTTTTTGCTTGCTCTTTTTCTGCATCTGCCCGGACTTTTTCCGTCGCAACTTGACTGCTTTGCTTTACAACTTCTTCCAGCAACTTGTTTTGCGATGGAACACATCCCATCATTGCAACGAGCAAACCTATCATACAAAGACAGAAAATACGCTTAACCCTCAAAACTTGGACCCAATCGACGTGTTGACCTCTTTCCGAGGCGTTCGGAAGTGTCCAGTCATGTTCATAGCGTGTCATGATACTTCTCCTTATTCTGGCTATTGCTATAAGCATACCTATAGCTGTGATACCTACCAAATCTTTTAAAGTTCCAACCGTGGTAACATAAAGAGGACTAAACTACTGCCTAAGAACGTGGAAGAAAAAATAAATTTAACTGTCATATTTGAGAAAGCGAGCAATATGCTTTGGCGAGATAGTCCATGCGCGTTCGTTGAAGCTATAGACGCATCCAATGCGTAGTGTTTTGCGTTCCCTCTGCACCCCATCATTCGTCCGGACATCCCGATACAGCGGCATAGGGTAATTGCCTTTCAGTATTTCTGCTTTATATTCTATTTCGTGTAATGTCGTTTCAAGAGGCACCAACGTACTTTTACTGCCTTGTCCTTCAGGGATCATTAGGATTTGATTATAGAGCATGAGCGTGCGCCCTGCTTTATCAGTCGCTATATCGGCTTCCGGTATCTCCGTCATTGTGTTGATAGCGTAAACGGTCTCAGATACCTTCTTTTTTTCTTTCTCTCTGGCAAAATAGTAATAGCCAACACTCGCGATACCTCCAACGATCATTCCGATACCAGACCCCAATAAGGTAAAGACAATCATTGTGCCTACGAATACCAACATCGTATACACTCTTATGAGGCGTTGGGAGAACCATGCGTATATCCAGACCAGTGGGACTAAGATGATTTTCATAAGAACCTCCTTATCTATTTTGCTTGACACACATTCACAAGACTCGTCCTGATACCCTCCGCTATGCTAGCGGAACCTCCAGTTTAGCGGATCAATGACCTTCTCCCAGACGTAAAGAACCTGAACCCGTAGGGTAAGGAACTCTCCCAAACCTCTTCAAACCATCATTTCTCTGGGTGCAGTTTAGAATAATTCCTTTTTATTTCTTCGTCACTTAACTGGTAGTTAGAAACTTGCAGGTTACTGATAATACAATTAGTCGGATAGTAGCATTCATCGAGCTCCGGACTGTAATTATTAATGACAAAGGTTCCATCTTTAAAATCTATGGGATTGCTGATAACATCCTCAATTGCCCTCGCCCCTTTACCTATAAGTTTTCCATCTATGTATAACCGCATTCCTGTTGGACCCCAAGTGCCAGTGATATGATAGTGGCCATTCGTTTGCCAATCGAAGGATTCTTCGCTCAGGACCACCTCTTTCTCCACCTTTGTATGTCCCCTCAACCTTAAACGTGACCGCTGTCCGTCCGCGTTTGATACTACCTTTAGCGAAATATTTGGATCTTTTTCTTGAACTTCATGAATTCGAAAGAGAGAAAAGCTGTCCCTAAGCGGCCCCTTTGATGTTACACAGAACGCGACGGTTCCCTCATATAGAGATGTGAACTTAGGGGGAATCGGAAAGAAAATTACATCTCGATTTTCTACACTGATAAACCCCCTGGAGCCACATCCACCTTCGTCAAAATAACCGCCATGAACGATCCCCCCTCCATTCTCCACACTCTCTTTATCCTCTAAGGAATAGTGAATAGTCCTCTTTTCAAAAGGAGAATCTGTAATTACCCTAAGGTCTTGGCTACATTTTTGATGAGTTATTCCGAAGTAACCCATCACTATTGCTAAAACTGTCGAAACCAGCCATGCAGGGTCGCGAAATACCTTAGACCACTCTTTTAACTTAGTCCAAACCTTGCCCCACTTGCCAGAAGCGTCTGGTTCTTTTTTTTGATTAGAGTCTACCGAGGGATCATCTTTTGACATTGTTGAATCTCCTCCATGTATCAAGAAGCGCGCCCCAGCGGTCCCAACATGCTGACTTTTCAGGGATACACCGCTCGCCTCGCTGGAACTTCCGCGCATAGAAACCCACAAATGCTCAATTCAGGGATTTGCGCGCGACACCTTAGTTATAAAGACTGCAGTTTTGAGGGGATTTCGTGCAAAATCTGAAAAAAATAGGAAATTGAAGGCGAAACTGGTGAAAAAATAAAGGTAGGTTCGGTTCAAGGTTTTGAGACATCCCGCTGCTGTAATCCTGTCAAAAAAGGAAAACACAATTTTCTCACAAAAAGCACAAATATGACTTTTTTTCAAAAAATGCACGAAATCGACGCAAAAGTGCAGTCTTTAAGAACAGGAACCGGAAATCTCATAAAAAAACGGAAAGGAACATAAAAATTGCTTGATTTTCCAAAAATGTTGCACGCCCTCTATTTCTTTGAAAAGGCGGGTGCGTCGTATGCAGCAGACCTTGAGAAAGCGCGTGTCGTCGAACTCTCTGCTGCAATGGCGGACATCCTAAAACTCGCGGAAACGCAGACGCAGACTGGCATTGTCAGAACACTGCGCGCCTCTTATGAAGAGTCGGATATCCTTGAGGCTTTTGAGAGACTCACAGAACTCGAGAAAGAGGGCTTGCTGTTCAATCGCGGTGAAAACTTGCAGTGGAGTTTCGAGACGGAAAGCAAGTGGCGAAAGCTGCTGGTGGTGCTCCCCAGTATCCCTGTGGATTCGTTTTTCGATATTGAAACGCTATCTGCCGGCACTAACATGGCACTTTCTTATATGATTCGGCATCTCACCAAGTATGCGGATCTACATTTCACGGGGTCTCGGAACAGGAAGATCACAGAGGGTGTCTATGAAGTCGACATCGGCATCGAGGACCTAGTCCGGCTTCGGTCGCAAATCGGTGAAACGTATTACGGTATCCTGACCTTACATCAAGAGCAGGAACGGTGGTTACTCCCGCTTTACCGATACCCGGAGTTCCCACCGATGCTGGTGCAGTGTCATGCCCCACGCGGACACGGCGGACGCGCGATGAATTCCCTTTTACGGCACTATGCGGCGATGCGGGAGTGTGATGGATTTACGGCGCCATCGGATTATGTGCGTGAGTTCTATGCGGATTACGTCTGGGATCCGAGTTTCTTCAATACGCTGCCGAACGGCGTGGATGCCGAGTTATTCAAACCGATGGATAAAGCGGCGGCGAAACGTGAAATTGCGAAAACGGTCGGAGACGATCGGATTGAGAGCGCGTCGACAGTCGGGTACCTCTCCAGAGTGCAGTCAGAAAAAGGGGCATCCGTCTACTTGAAGTTGGCGGAACTGAATCCGCATCTGCTTTTCTTGATTGCGGGTCCGAATCTTGGACGGTATGCGTCCCGCAAACTCCCGGATAACCTTGTCTACGTAGGATTCCATCCGCGTGAGAAACTCCCACTTATCTACAACGCTTTCGATGTCTACTGCTTCCCATCAATGGCGGGTGAGGAAACGTTTGGACTGACGGTGCTTGAGGCGATGGCATGCGGTGTGCCACCGGTCGTCCCGAATTTCGATGGGGTCCCATCGGTTGTCGGGGACACTGGGTTGGTTGCGGATGCCGAGAGATTCGACCAAGACATCGCAACACTGGTGAGTTATCCGTGTCCGATAGATTTCTCCGATAAGATTAACAGACTCTTGAATAACACTGAATTGTGGCAGACGCTTTCGGAGAAGGCGAGGGAACGGGCGGTCCTGTTTACGTGGGATAAGACTGCCTACCGCATTGTGCAGCTGTTTGAGGAGTTTCACCGGAAAAAGAAACTGATTAACCGAAATAGACTCCTAAATGTGTTTGCACCCACACACGCCTTAGAAGACGGGCAAAACGAACGAAAATACAAATCGTTTGTGCTGAGTATGAACACGCATTATGAGCGGTGTCTCATAGGGGAGGGGGCGTATCCACTGCGTGTTGAGGACGGGCTGGTCTTGAGCCTTCTGAAAGAGCATACGCCCAGAGAAGTGGAGTCGGTTCTTGAGAAATGGGTTCCCGATAAAACGGAGGCGCGGACGATTCTCAAAAGGGTGCGCGGCTTAATCGATGGGACGGCTTAAGAACGGGATAGGCGCAATATGAGGGTATCTTGCATGCGGTATCACTTAAAACAGCATCATAAATTTGAACAAGGCGATCGCAAATATGTAGCGGACCTCGAGACTGGTGACATCGTTCAGATAAATGACGTGGAGTGGGAGATCCTGTCCCAGTATGCGTCGCAGACGCGGTATCAACTGGTAGAGCGATTGAAGAAGGACTACAAATTGACGGCTATCTTTGATGGGATTGAACGCTTGGAACAACTCGGAAGGCAGGGGTCCCTCCTACGCCCCGTAGTGGCAACCGGGGTATCCGCGCTCGACACGACTCAGAAGCCGAAGGTGCTGGTGCCGTTTCACTTTATGAAGGAGCAGCCAACGCTGGGTTACCTCACGAGTCTGAACCGCTATCAGTTCTTGACACACCTTGCAGCGGTCGCCGAGTTAGAAACCTTCGCTTTTCCTGAAGAAGAGAGCGCAGCCGTTCAAGACCTCGACGTCGTTCGGGTTCGGAACATCAGTGGCACGAAGGAGGGTGCCTTGATGCCGGCGTGGTACGCCATGGACGGCTATGACGGTATCTTGTTGTTCTCGCAATTCTTGACAGACGACCTATTATACTACCAGATTCCCGATGTCCCGATCGTTCACTGTATCGAGGGAGTCCAGAAGTTGCAACACATTTTGCTGAAAACGCTGCTGACGCTCAGCGCGTTCCAGCGTTCAAAAGATACACTGGTCGTCAAAGCCTCGTGGATGAAGGAATGGCTCGCTGAACTGGGAGTGTCAGGGGAAAAGGTATGCGTGATTCCGGATGGGATAGAGGTTACCGCGCCGATCGGCGATAAGGCGTTAGCAAAGCAGCACACCGCCGCGCTCTTTGAGAAACCGATGTTCGCGAAGCAACCCGTTGTCGGGCTGATCTCTGGGTTTGAACCGAGGCGTGGGGCGGCGTGGATTTCTGAATTCGCGCGAGCCAACCCGCATCTCGCTATCTTCGTCTATGATGCCCTCTTAGAGCATCCCTACCGGAACCCGCCGGAGAATGTCGTCATTTTCAGTGCCGATGCTGAAGAGACGTTGTCGGTTTTACCGATATTTTTTCAAGCATTGGATCTCGTCTGTTTCCCCGCGGTTCCGGGAACGCCACTCTCAATCGTTTTAGAGGCAATGGCATACGGTGCACCGTGTGTCGCCATGACGAAATATGGGATACCTGCGGAAGTTTCGGGGGCAGGGGTTGTCGTGAAGTCGGATTGGGATCATTTCGGCAATTTCCATGTCCCGATGCCGGCGTTATCTGAAACGATACACACGTTGTTGAAGCCTTCCGTTGCCCGCGCCCAGTGTGAAGACGTTGCGAAAAAGATCGCACAGCGATATACCCATCAGCACGCTGCACAGGCATTGGTCCAGGTGTTTGCAGAGCGTTCTCAACGCAAGCCGGACGATGTGCGGACAGAAGGCACACTGTTCCCTCCGATTTTCTGTCGCCGGTATGACCCCGACACAGGGACAATGGGATCGGGTGTGTATCGGTTGGGCATGAATAGGTATGATCGCCTTGAAACCGCTGTGGCAGAGGTGCTCACTGAACAACATACGCCCGCTGAAGTCGAATCGGTTTTCAAGCATTTCCGGCGGGAGACTGCTGGTTCTCTGTGACGGGGGCCCTCACTATAAACTGTAAAGAAAGGCGCTTTTTTATTTGATGTCACACTATGAATATTTTCTGATTGTTTTGGCACTTGTTTTCTGTGGATATGCGAGTTATACCGACCTGAAAACACAGAAGATTCGCAACTTCTGTTCGCTCGGACTTCTATATGCGGGGACGCTGAGTCAGCTGATGGCGTGGTATCTCGGCACGACAACGCCGCTGTATATCTTAGGACTCTTCTGCGGCAGCGGGCTGATTGCCTTTGCTTTCTATTGGTTCGGTATCTTCTCCCCAGGCGATTCCAAACTATTCTGGGGACTCTGTTTAATCTTTCCGCTATCGCTTTTCAGGGACCTGAGCGGTGTTTTCAGTTTTTCACCCTTGATACTCGCGCTCAATATTATTGTTCCGTATTCGATAGGGGTATTGGGCTACCTACTTTTCAAGTTTGTATCCATACAGAATAAACTGAATCTTTTTCGGTATTTCTTTCAGTCAAACTTTCAAAAAGCGGCACTGCTCGAAAAGTTTTTCAGCCTCCTGGTATTGATCGGTATCGGAGCCGTGCTGACCTATCTGTTGCAGCGGGTTGGATGGGAGCCTGACTGGTTTCTGCGTCTCGTCTTCGTTTTGGTAGCATTCACGCTGATACAGAAACTCCTATCACCATTGCCGAAAACGCCTGTCTATTATACTGTCATCGGTTTTGTATGCGTTTGGTTAGCCGTGCAAACGGCCCCATCCCTGTCGGTATTTCTGTCGGGCTTCGCTTTTTTCTTGGGACTGTATTTCGTCGTTTTCATTTTCGCCAAAGAATTGATTCTGAATTTGGCGAGTGTAACATTAGACAACACTGTTGACGTGAACAGTCTCCAGGTCGGTATGATCCCTGCGGAACAGATTGTTCGGGTTGCGCAACCCGACGGCACTGTTCGCTATGAAAGGAAACAGGTTGGATTTTCAAGCGGTCAGGACGACAATATCATTATCTCACCAAATCCGTCAGGACTGACCTTTGAGGAGATAGCGCAGTTGCGAGACCTTGCAGCAGCAGGGGCATTTGCGCAATTCGGCAACCGGATAAACGTCCAACCTTCAATTCGTTTCGCACCTGTAATCTCTGTCGGTGCCCTGCTCACAATTCTTTGCCAGGGCCCTTTTTATTCCAAGTTGACACAATTATTCTAATGTTGTATAGGAAAGGAACGCAAATCAACGGATATTGATTTAAAATGGTTTATGAAACGCGCGATCTTCATTTTAATACTGCTAACGGTCGGGGTAACATTACCACCCCTTTACTCACAATGGGCAGAATCTCAAAGACTCAAACAGATACAAACCGTCAAACAACAAGCACGCACGGTTCCTGGGGACCGCTTGGAAACCGTGCTGGCAGAACTGGAAAGCGGTGAACCGCCTTCTTTGATTGTGCTGTATACCAGTGGCACGGAGAGCCATCTGGAGCCGTGTGGATGCTATCAAGAGCAGTCAGGTGGGCTTCCGAGGCGTGCTTACGCTGTGGAACAGATTCGGCAGCGAGGCGTGCCGACACTCCTGGTGGATGCTGGAGACATCTTTGATGGGGAAGCAGATATTGACACCCATCGGTGCGAGGTTAACCTCAAAGCGATGTCCACAATGGGATACGATGTCGTCGCACTCAGCGAGTCAGATCTTTCGTATGGGAACACTTATCTCGGTCGACGCTCTGCCGTTGCCACGTTCCCGTTCTTAGCACCCGATGCTATAGAAACCGACTTCACACAACCGTTCGTCCTTGAAAACGTTGGGGAATACACCGTCGCCTTGGTCACAGGTATGGCGTGCGAAGCAGCAGTATCGCAATCGGATCTTATTCTCGCTTTAGGCGATCCTGAAGACCCTGAGCATATCAATGTCATCATCTGTCCCGACGACATCGAACCAACGGTATCTGAAACCGGTGTGCTTTCCGTCGGTTGTAAACCGCATGGCAAAACCTTGGGAGTGTTGGCACTGTGGCTGGATGCACAGGAGCAACTCTCACACCACTACGCAACAGAACTGGCGTTGACAGGTGACGTAGCGGAATCCAAGTCTGTCCGCCAATTGCTAACTGACTTTTATCGAGAGGTCTCACCCTCCTCTGAGCTGACCCCACTCTTTGCCGACCTGCCCTTAGAACGAGATCAGCAAAACGGGTATGTCTCGGCGACAGCGTGTCAGCAATGCCATGAGCAGGAATATCTTCAGTGGTCAGCGACGCGCCACGCCTTCGCTTATCAAACACTGGTGAAAAAAGAGCGATACTTTGATGCCGGGTGCGTCTCCTGCCATACGACTGGGTTCGGGTATCCGACAGGATTTCATATCGCAGACTCGGACGCAAGACTCGAGGGCGTGCAATGCGAGACGTGCCACGGTCCCGGCAAGCGACACGTGGGCAATCCGAAAAAGAGTAATATCCGTAGCGGTGCGGATACATCGCTTTGCTTACAATGCCACGACCCAGAACATTCGCCAGGGTTTGCTGACATTGTAGCACTGCATACGAAGGACGTGGATCATAGCCGCGAGTCGATGAACTTAGAGGAACTCTTAGCATCCCGTATCGCACGGATGGGGAAACCGACGCTGGAACTCTTTGTCATGAGTTATTGTCCGTATGGTGTGCAGGCGGAAGAGAAGATTATTCCGATTGTGAAGGAATTTGGTGATACAATTGACTTCAAACTCCAGTTTATCGCGCAGGAGAAGGCGGTGCCTTCCGCGCAGGATATAACACCGTTTGTAAGTCTTCACGGCTACCCTGAAGTCGCAGAAAACATCCGACAGTTGCTAATTGCACGGGAATACCCCGATCGGTATCTCGACTATATCTTGTGCCGCGGCAAGAAATTGGACAAGAGCTGGGAAGACTGTGCAGAGAAACTCGGCATCGATGTTGCGAAGATTCAGGCACTGTTTGACAGTCCGGAAGCCGAGCAACTCTTTCGAGAAAACATCAGACGCGCCGCCGATCTTGGTATTAAAGCCTCTCCAACGATTTTAGTGGATACCCACCCGTTTCGAGCGAATCAACTCCTGCGGGCGAGTGGAACGCCATGCCAATAGCAGAAAATTTATGAACTGGGATTCGATGTCTACATTGAACCCGTTTTTAAACGTTTTCAGCGGGCTGGCTCCACCCTATAAGCGATATGAGAAAAAGCAATGAAAATCAGAGGATTTTCATCTTTTTCTTCTCGTGCTGAAAATGGGTCTCCTGACAACCGTTAGGAGACTGATCCCGCTGGAGAGGAGTACCGGCAGAAAGGAGAAAACCTATAGATGAAAAACAACATTCGCAGTAAAATTAGTAACTTCCTCAAATCCGAGGAGGGTCGTGTTGGCGTTAAGTCACCCCTAACTTTGGGTGTCGCAAGCGCAAGTGTATTGCTCGCACAGACGATGGTTACGCCTCCCGTCCAGGCACATTTAACGTGTGAACCCGGGGGGACTGACTGTCCAGAGGGCGAGTATTGCGCCGTTTGGTGTGACCAGTGGCATGTAGGGACCTGTGTAGGTAGCTGGCACAGTCAATGTGAATGACGCTAAGGAAATGTATTAGCAATCCATTTCTGGCGGTTTCCTATCACAGACAGTGAAACCGCCACTTTCGGAATTTTGAAAGGCAGTTTACGGACTTCACAGCGGATTTTTTACATTATGCACGTTTTTTGCCGAAAAACAGAGTCTTTAATAAAAACAATCAAACAGTTTAAATTTACCAGTTTCGGTAGGCGATTGTGTTTGGTATACTTTTTACGAGGAAAACAAAAAGTGGCTATCAGTCTTTGAATGGAAGGATGGAAGACTGGATGGGGTCCCCATCCTTCCAATCTCTTACTGACGATGGAGAATTCCGATGGTCGAAGATGATGTTCAACTCATTTACAAGGTTTTGTCGGGAGACGATGAAGCATTCACGGTGTTAGTCCGCAAGCACCAAAAAAGTGTTCACGCGCTTGCTTGGCGGCGGGTTGGGGATTTTCAATTCGCTGAGGAGATCACGCAAGATGCTTTTCTTCGGGCATACAAACATCTCTCAAAGTTAAAGGATCCTAAACAGTTTTCTGGGTGGCTTTACGTTATTACAAATCAGTTGTGTAATACCTGGCTCCGAAAGAACAAACCCGACGAAGTAAAGTCGCTGGAGGATGTCACCATGGCAGAGATGGAGAAAACATTTTACGAACAGTACGTGTCGACACAACAGGAAGAGGAGGCTCGCTCACATCACCAGGAACTCGTCAAGAAACTTCTGGAAAAACTACCGGAGAGTGAACGCACCGTCATGACGCTTTACTACCTCGGCGAGATGACAGCAAAGGAGATTAGCAAGTTTTTAGGTGTATCGGTGAACACGATTACGAGTCGGCTGCAGCGGGCGCGAAAGCGTTTGGCACAGGACGAGGAACTCTTGGTTCAAGAGATGCTCGGGAGCGTTCGATTGTCTGAAAGCCTCACACAGAACATCGTCCAGAAAGTCGCTGACACGAAATTGGCACCGCCGTCAACAGGGAAGCCCTTACTGCCATGGGCGGCTTTTGGTGCAGCTGCGGTCCTGGTGACGCTGTTGCTGTTGGGTGTGAGCAATCAATACCTTGTCCGATTTCAGAAGCCTTATAGTTTCGAGGCACAGTCAGAACCAACAGTTGAAATTATTGATGCACCCGTCGTTCTTAATATTGATACGAAACCCGATGTGCGAAGTCAAGCAGGGCGCGCTGTGAACACTGATAGAAACACAGGGACGGGCGTGCAAGTTTCTGAATCGGAGTTAGCAGCCCATACACAGGATGGGGCAATTCAACTTTCCGCATCGCAGTGGGCACAGACAGCTGGACCGCAAGGCGGTTCTGTTTCCGATATATTCGCGACAACTGAAGGGACGATTTACGCTCTTTCACCGACAGGTGTCTATAGGTTGAGACCAGATGCTCTGGCATGGACGCTCATAAACAGCAGCTTTCCTATTGAAGGGTTACAGGTGCCTATGGCGGAGCACGAAGGAACACTCTACATTGTCTCTAACGATGAGGTATTTGTCTCAACCGATGAGGGCGAGACCTGGAAATCTCTCGGTTCCCGTCCAGAAGGAGATGCCATTGGATTGGTAGTCGTAGATGAAACACAAGAGAGTCGTTCCCACGAGCACCCTACGATGTATCTTATCCTTGAGGAGGGCGTATTTCGCTCTACGGATGTAGGGGCTCAATGGACTCCTTTTGATGGTGAACTGATGGGTAGAACCTTTTCTGGGGTGGCAACAGCTGGAAATATGGTATTTGTCGGCACGGACAAAGGCCTCTATCGGCTTGATTCCGGGACATGGGAACGATTACTTGAAGATGTATCCGGATCCGTCTATTCCTTAGCAGTCGCTGAAGACAGGTTGTATGTTAGCACAGGTCCTGATTTTCTTCGCTTAGAACAAATTGAATCGGAACCAAAGGAAGTCATGCAGATGATATATGATGACAATTCAAGTTTGGGCAGGGCTTTTCATTCGAGTGATTTGGGAACCTCATGGACTGAGATAACGCCTACAGGTGGATCGCGTCCTATCGTAGGACAGTCCAGTCTGAGTTTATTGGTCGTTGGTGAAACGATCTTCGCAGAAACCACCACTCGCTTCCGATCAAGAGACGGTGGACAGACGTGGGTAGACCTTGGATTTGACTGGGATTTGTTTGTTCTCAGTGGCTTGGCATCTGTGGCAGGAAATGAGGATACATTTTATAAAGCAGGGAGATCGGGGGTTTACCGAACAACCGATGGCGGTGAGTCGTGGCATCTGTTCATGGATGGAATGATCGGAACTGGGATATTGGATTTGGTCACACTCAACAACAAACTCTACGCCCATACCGGTGATGCCCTTGTCCACTCTACGGACGGGGGTGAGTCATGGAAAACCGTCCGGATTGGCGTTAGCAATGGTGGACGTAGCTCGATCGAAGCGAGACAGTCCGACATCAATATTTCTTCTGATTCTTGGTTAACCGTTGCTGACAACAGGCTCTATGTAATTTTACCTGAAAGAGGCAATTTGGGCATTTTCCGTTTATCTGCTGATGGCAATAGGCTTGTCCCGATCAAAGGTATCCCCACGTTTGAGGTGGATGCTCCATCTATTAAGGGGTCAACACATGGCGAGGGAACAGGAGGGGTACATTCATCCCACGGTCATGGAGACGATCATAATTCGGTAAAGACATTGCGTCGGAAAGAACATGAGCATATTGGGACATTTGCGGTCAGTGGTGAAACGTTGTATGCCGAATATAAACGGAAACTTTTCAAATGGCATCCCGGCGATCCAGAATGGAAGGACACCGGATTGGTGGATACTGGTGGGTATCCGTCCGCTGAAGATACGGAATATGGGTTCAAGTTAGCAGTTTCAGGGAAAACCGTCTACGTCGGGAAACGCGATGGCAAGTTGTTTCAATCGCTGGATAGCGGGGATAGTTGGAAAGACATTACGTCAACGCTTCCGCTCCCGTTCACCGATTTTACGGAGATTCTTTTTGCCGGATCAACGGTTTACGTCGCGACAGATAGGGGTGTCTTAGCATCACAAACCGGGGTGCATTGGCGTGTGATCACCGATGAAGGTGTTATTGAAAGATTGGCTGTGGATGGCACTACGATTTATGGTGTGGGTGATAACGGTGTCTACCGCTTGGACGCTGAAGGCGAATGGAAGCAAGTTTCTCCAGAGGTACCCGGTAAAGTTCTCTCGCTTGTCGTCGACCGCGACAGGCTTTATGTTGCGACCGAACGGCGTGGGATGTTCCACATCTCACTTCGGGAAGATGGGGATGTCGTGTCTTATAAATAGAGGGTTTCCCTTCACCGAGAGAAAATTTTTCTCTGATTTTTATTTTTTTCAGATTTTGCACGAAATCCATGTAAAAGTGGAGTCTTTAAGAGCAGAAGCTGGAAGTTTCGTAAAAAAAAGGAAAATACTACATGAACCTAAAAACAGTATACTTATTACTAATCATAATCTTATGCCCTATAAGTCTTGTCAATTCTCAAACCAGTGTTTGTGAACTCGCTAAAGGGCAAATGTGTGTCAGCTATAGTTATTTGCGCGAGAAAGCTGTCACATTATCTACTGGCTCTGATAAAGAAAAGTACATTGGAGACAATGTTAGGATAGGATTAGATTATGGATTCACCGACAGTTTTAAAGTTTCTATGCTCCCAGATCTTAGAATAGTAAGTAATGAAGACGATTCTGTTCCTCAGATAGCACCTGCAATTGGAGTCCAGGGAATGTTAGTCTCAAAACCGCTCCCTTCCTTTCTCGGATTGAGCGTATTTGGTGTTCTTTCCGCAAAATTTCAGTATTCAAGATTAGATATAGACAGCGAAGGACTAATTACTGACGACGACTCAATAGACCGTAATCTAGCATTAGAAGGAATTTTGGGTTTGGGGGCTTCTCGTAAATGGGAAATATTTGGTTACCCTTTTATTATCTTTACCGAGGGATATTATGAGCATCAATCTATAAATTTACTTAATATCCACTCTTCAGTGGAAGATAAAAAAGAGATAAAAACAGGCCACAGTTCTTGGCTAGAACTTGGAGCAGAAGTTAAAATCTGGGATGAGATTATTCTTATACCTAGATTTAGAATGCGGGTTTCTCGTGAGGATTCTGCTATTAATATTAAGTTTTCAGATGAATTTTTTACAATGACAGTTGCTATTGAAAATTAGTGTAGTTCAAACAAAACGCGAAATATAGAAAGGAACCTATACCATGCGATAATTTCTCACAGGCATCTACCTTATACTCTTGTATCGCTCATCTCATCTACGAGTTGGTGGAAAAAAGTTTCCAAAACGGTCTCGAAGCCGTCATAACAATGGGCATTACTGCTATCGGCATCTATCTCACATGGATCGCTATGACGGAAAGGTTCGCCCCGTAAACAAGTTTCTAATTGACTGACAACGTAAATAGATTGCGAATTTGCAACCCCTAACGTTTAGGAGAACACTCTTATGTTTAAGTATGTATGGACGACACTCGCTTTTGTAGGGTTATTCTTACTCCCAAATCTCTCTGACTCACACCGTGAAGATAAGGTACCATGGGACAAATGCCATAAATTTGCCAAGGACGGTTCGTATCATTGCCATTCTCCAGATGAAACGATTACTTTTGAGTCTCAACGCGCTGGATACTACAAGATTAAAGAGATGGTGGACGGTGACACATTTGATCTAACCTACGGAGAGAAGACCATGGAGGTTCGGTTGTATGGGATAGATACACCCGAAACTAAGAGGGGGCGGAAACTAACAAATGATGTCAATGCAATCCTGAAAGAGAAAGGTATTACGAAAGACAATGTGAAATATAAAGAATTATTGGAAGCCGAAAAAGTAGAACAGTTACGGCTTGGTAAAGACGCTAAAGACTATGTCAAGGACACACTACAAGGCAAAGACGTTTTCTTTTTATTCGATACCATCAAGACTTTCCCTTTTGTCGCACAAGGGAGATATAAACGGATTCTCACCTATGTGTTTTACGAGGAAGACGGGGTCACGCACTGCTTGAACATAGATTTAATTGTCAAGAAACACGCTCATGTTGATTACCTCGATGACCCTTTCAGGTATAGATGGGCGTTTATTTCGGACGACCTTCACAAGATACAAGAAAGATTCGGCGAGCACCCATTACCAGAGATGAATGCATCTAACACACGTCCCGTTCAAAGAGACGGACTCACAGGAATATGGGAAGAAATCAAACGCCAATAGGATATGTTTTAGTTGCGAATTTGCAACCAATAACACATGGGCGGCCTTCGGTCTGCTTATACTTCCAAACAGTTGAAAATAGAAGGTTCTCGAGTGCGAGATCGAAACTGATGTGCCAAGGCGTCTCGCTTTGTAGGGTATGTGAGTAACCAGAAAACCATCTGCTTTTTAAGGAGGAAACACATGAAAAATCTATCCACAGAGGTTTAGGTCAGTTATGCCTGATAAAAATAAATAATTGAAAAGAGAAGTGGTTCGATCGCGAGATTAAAACTGAAAAGACCAAGAACTTTATTATGAGATTCATTCAACCCTTTATAACTGTGATCTTCTTGATCATCGCAAGTTTTATCCAACTGCGGTTGCTCGCCGCTAAATTTGTTGAACTTCAGATTGTCGAGGGTATTTCGCCGGAGACCGTGCGTCAGACGCTGAAAAAAACGCGCTGAAACCACATCTTCGCCAGCAGTGGGTGATCCCACCAAAAGCAGATGCGCGGTTCGTAGCGGCGATGGAAGATATTCTCTCGGTGTCTGAAAAGCCTCTTGCTGCCGAGGTGCCGATGATCTGTATGGATGAACAACCTATCCAATTGCTCAAAGAGAAACGTGTACCTCTTCCTGCGGCTTTAGGACATCCGGTTCGTTTTGATTATGAGTATGAGCGGAAGGGGAGTGTTTCTGCCTTCGTGTTCACGGAACCCAAACGGGGGTGGTGTCGTGTGTCGGTGTGAGAGCATAGGACAGCGATAGATTGGGCGGAGGAGATAAAGGTGCTTTTGGATGAGGACTATAAGGATGCGTCTAAAGTGGTATTGGTCTGCGACAATCTTAATACGCACGAGGTTGCGTCGTTGTATAAAGCGTTTGGGGCTGCCGAGGCGCGTCGACTTGCGGAGCGGTTGGAGATTCATTACACGCCGAAGCATGGGAGTTGGTTGAACATGGCGGAGATAGAGTTGAGTGTTTTCAAACGTCAATGTCTGACCCGTCGGATCCCAGATATAGAGACGCTGCGGCGGGAGGTGGCGGCTTGGCAAAAGCATCGCAATGAAGAGATAAAGCCTGTCGACTGGCAGCTTACAGCAGAGGACGCCCGCACCTATCTAAAACAGTTATATCCTCAAGTTTAAGATGGACAGACTACTAGGAGCGTGATAGCAAAATTAAACTTGACACGCCCCTAAAATTGTGGTATAATTGATATTAACTTGCTGGTTAGGGTTTCCACCTCTCTCGCTTGAGAGAGTCCTAACCTACTCCGTGGAAAGGGTTGTGGCAAGTGCAAGTGACACCTTCTAAAAAACATGTATAGGTAGCAGTTAACGCTTAAAGTTTCGGAGCGGAGGTGAAAGACCGCACGCTGTATTACTACTACTACCCTTTTTTTGTAGGACCTGGATCGTCCGTGAAAGTTTTTCGCACGATAGGTTTCCCTTTACCCGCCTCTTTTCAAGGTTTAAGGGAATTCCCTACTGGTGGGGCAGACGTAAGATGTTTCCTTTTGGAGATGCTAACTGCTACAAAACTGAGGCTTCCCCAGCGTTTACGCTGTGAGTGCTATCACCTATAATATTGGGATCAACTTCCGCTAATGAAGGACTTGAGGAAAAGATATGGACAACCACCCATATAGTGGTATTTTCCAACCTTTATCCTACTGTGACAAAGCAAACTCAGACTGTATATGACGGTACGGGTGGAGGATTGCTTAAAGGCTTAATTGAAAAACAGCGGTCAGAGACACAATCCGGGAATATTATATATTATACTGGAGTTCATGCCCATATTGATAAAACGTTTTTCTACAAACTTCAAGAACTTCGGTACCCTTTGGATGAATTGTCTTCTTATGAGAAACAACTTATGGGTGTTACGGTGAAAGGGAAAGGACAATTATTCCTGGATTGGGGACGATTCCGCAGTAAGCCGATCTGATCCAGAACTGCACAAGATGGTTATCCTCACGTAAAAATCAATTCAGAAAAGAGTAGGACATAAACGCTCTCCTTTTTTCTATATCCCAAGGAGATATTCAATGGAAAATGACCCATATAAAGATTATTTCGATGATGTAGCAGTACCATTTTTCCCTCGTAAGTGGCTTAATAAGGTTACCCTGGGGTGTGTAGGTGTAATCATTTTATATTTCCCATTTAAAGGGGTTATGACTAAACTAACTGTAGAATGGGGACATTTAAGTAATACATGGTTAGGTGATATCGCAGTCCTAACAACCGTAATATTCGCTGGCACCTTCGTAGCAGGACGTTTCTTGTATTGGAGAGCACATAAGGACATAAAAATAGGTGAAGACAATATCTTAGATAATGTTGAAGGATTATTAAATCCTGATGAAAATAAAACAGATACGCAGATCGTAGAGGATATGCGTGAGATGTTAGACAGATATAGAGCGCGTAGGAGACGGTAACCCCTACACATTTTTTATTTACCCACTTCTACTGAGAAAACATTTATACGAAGCAATGCTAAAAGGAGATATTCAAATGTTCCGTTTGTTCCGTTCATATAAAGAAGCTCATCTGTCAAATGGTTATGTGTCAGTACCACATATCCCTCTTAGATTTTTCACTATTTTTTTAGCTGTTTATATCATATTTTTTATTATGGGGCTTCTAATTACTCTTTATACAGCGTCTGATTCTCTTAAGGGGATAATTTATACAGCGTCTGATTTTCTTAAGGAACTAAATAAAGCACTAACCTCTATATTACCTCTAATGGCCTTTATAGTTAGTTTCTGTGCTATATGGGACAGAATTCGTAAGAAGTAATACGAAAAGGAGATATTGAATGCAGGATAGCGAAAATCAAGGAAATAGAAAGTTTGCCTCACTACCACTCATTCCGTATCAATGGCTTAATCTATTTTCTTGGGTTTTTACAGGTCTAATCGTTATATTTCTACTCTGTAAATGGGGACTCAAGTGGGGACCTTTAAGCAATGTATGGGCAGGCGTAGCAGATGATATATCAATGCTAACAACCTGTGCATTCTGTCTCGTTTTTATAGCAGGACACATCGAACGTCTGATATGGAGGAGAGACGCGAGAAAAGAAAAAAGAACTATAGCCAAATCAGTCGGAACTTTGAAAGAAATATTGGATGCGCGTAATTTTCAAGAAGAAGAGATAGAGAAGATTCTAGAAGAGTATCAGGATAGTATGAAATAGTAAGTCAGATCATAGAAGGATACCAGGAGGAAAATAAGAAATAGTAAGCCACATATATTGACATCTTACAGGAGGGGATCAAAATGGGATGCGTTTATATATTAGAAAATCCAGCCATGCCGGATTTGATAAAAATAGGCTATACCACTCGGACGGCTGAAGAGCGGGCGAAGGAGCTTTACGAAGGTATGACGGGCGTGCCGACGCCTTTTGTCGTGGCACATATAGAGAACTGTGACGAACCTCGAAAGCTTGAAGCAGCGGTACACAAAAAACTCTCTAATTACCGCATCAACAATAACCGAGAGTTCTTTAAATATCCTGCGGATGATGCCTATCAACTGCTCCTCGACCTCCACAGGTATCAGAATATGTCGTGGTGGCGAAGATGGACCTCCCATTTTTTGACCCGTTTCAGAAAAAAGGCTGAAATCCGAACAGAAATACAAACTGAAACACAGTAGGAGCTTTGTATATGCAACAAAATGGATCTTACTTCAGTGCTGACAACGGCTTTGCGTGTGCTGCTGCAGGTAGAGGTGTCAAGGAAGCATTGCAAGAACACCTTAACGTTCTTGTCCGGGACGAGAAACTGGAAACAGATACCGTTCTTTATGAGGTCCAAGAGGAAATGGAGGCATTGGCGGATGATAAAGAGCGACTCGAACAGGAAAAAGTCAATCGCCAAAACACGCTGGAGACTCTGGTAAAAGACCTCGCTGAGAAAGATGCTCGTTTATCGGAGCTGCAGACAACGATAAAGGACCCACTCAACATTGATTTTGAGGCGGATCCGCATCTCCAGGCACTGCAAGCGAAAATCGATGAGAATACGTTGGAAATAGAGGAAAATGCTTCAGAATTAGAGCCGCTCTTGGAGGAACGTACTAAAATTGAAACCGATCTTGAAGCACCGACACAGGTTGAATTAGCCCCCTTACCTGTTGAAGAACAGCCAATGACACAATCCACACGGCTGGAAAAGGGATTTGCCTGCTTTACAGCTATAGCGATCGTGGGATTGATTTTCTATCTGTTTATATTCTATGCGTCCGTCGGGGACAGAACGTTTACGGTCGGTGTCGGAACGAATGCCGAGAAGCGACAGATTATCATCCCGCGTGCCTTGTTTGAGGCATGGGAAGTGGAGACCCCAACAGGTGAAGGTCCTGGAGCAACGGAAGAGTCTCAAACAAAAGATCACAGAAATTGGTTTGTCTTGACATTCCCTTTTATTTTCCTAACGCTGGCAATCCTTGCCTATTATTGTCATGAACATAAAACATGGAAAATTTTAGTCCTACTCCTTATAGCAACTTTTGCGATTGACGCTATCATTGCTTTCAAGATTTCTGAACAAATGCATGAATTCACGAAAGGAGATACAGAGCCCTATGTATGGAGCGAGAACCTTACAGAAGTGCTGTCCGTGCTGCTCTTAGGTTTCGGGGTTTCACTGCTGCTGAGCTACGGTTTATACTGGTTTATGAAAATCTGGAAAGGCGCGAAACCCGATCAAAACGCAGAGGCACGCCTTGCGAGATTAAAAAGAGCCGAACAGAACGACCGCTTGATTGAATTAAACGCACTGCTGACCCGCATTCAGAGTCTCCAAGAGAAAAATCGGACATTAAATCAGGAGAACCAAAACCATAAGCGTCAGATTGAATTAGCTT